>NZ_JBGBPT010000038.1:0-80169 GCF_041106355.1 Streptomyces sp. BF23-19
GGACCGCCACGGTGGCGACCTCGCCGCTACGGGCCGCACCCGAGCGGGTCAGCAGCGGCAGCACGGCCTGGCCGAGCAGCAGCACCCCGCCGAACACCGCCCCCAGCACCGTCGCCACCAGCGCCGCCCAGACCGTGGCCGAACCCCGGTCCCGGCTCACGGCGGCGGCCCCACGCTGTCCTCCGCCAGGGCCACCGCCTGCGCGCCGAGCCGCACCGGCAGCCCGCCCGGCCCCGGCGCCGGGGCCACCACCCGGACCCGCCAGAGGTCGCCCACCCGTTCCAGTTCCACCCGCGCCCCGGGTGGGGCGGCCGCCCGGGCCGCCGCCTCCGCCACCTCCACCGGCTCCGACCTGGCCGCCGCCCGGGCACCGGCCCGGGCCGCGTCCACACACCGGATCTGCGCGGCCGCCGCCATCAGCGCCCACACCAGCAGCGCTGCGAACAGCACCAGCGCCGGGATCACCAAGGCGGCCTCCGCCGTCACATATCCCCGGTCCGACTTTCCCCGGGCGCTCCGTGACCCACCCTCAGAACGGCACATCGAGCGCCTTTCCGATGGTCGACTGGAGGGCTGTGGCGACGACTTCACTCGTCACCACCTTGTAGAGGACGGCCGCGAATGCGCAGGCCGCGATGGTGCCCATCGCGTATTCCGACGTGGACATCCCCTTGTCGCCCCCGCGCGCCCTCAGTGCCGTCCGTACACGAAACCAGATGATCCTCATGACAACCTCCTGTGGATTTCAGCTGTTGATACCTGTGGTCAATGCGACTTCAGGTGTTCGAGAGAAGTCCCGAGGCCATACCGATCACCACCGGCGCGACCCCGATCGCGAGAAAAGCGGGGAGAAAACACAGCCCGACCGGCGCGGTGACGAGCACCGCCGCCCGCTGCGCCCGCGCTCCCGCCGTGCGGGACCGGTCCTCCCGCAGCGCGGACGCGAGCCGGGAGACCCCCTCCGCCGCGGGCGCCCCCGTCCGCGCGGCCCGTTCCAGGCAGTCGGCGAGCGCCCGGGCACCCGGTATTTCCGCCAACCTCCCCCACCCGGCGCCCGGTTCACCGCCGAGCCGTAGCTCCGCGCCGGCCCGCGCCAGCCGGTCACCGACCGGGCCGCCCAACGACTCCCCCACCACCTCGGCGGCCTCCACCGGACTCGCCCCGGCCGCCAGGCACGCGGCCAACAGATCGGCGGCGAACGGCAACTGACGCTCCGCCTCCCGTGGATCCATCCCGGCCGACGGTCGCGCCCTCGCCCGCCACCGCCGCACACCGAACGCGGCCAGGCCACCGACGGCCACACCCGTCACCCCGCCCACGAGCACCCAGCCCGCCAGCAGCGCCCCCGCCGGACCGGCCCACGCGGCCACCGCGCCTCTGAGCGCGGAGCCGAGCACCGGACCGCGAGGTCTCGGCCCAGCCCCCAGCAGGGCTGCGGTCCTGCGCCCGGCCGCCCGTGTCCGGACCCGCGCCGTCACCGCCGACACCAGCCACAGCGCGACCGCGGCCAGGCAGACGGTGATCCCCAGCCTGTGGACGACGAAGCCGACCATCACCGCTCCCCCGCCTTGACGATCCGCCGGCACCACAACAGCCCCAGCGCCTCCAGCACCCCGCCCGCCAGCAGGCACCCCCACCCCATCGGCGTGTGCAGCAACACCCGCAGCGGATCCGCGCCCAGCCCGGTGCCGATCAGCAGGCCCACCAGCGGCAGCAGGGCGAGCACCAACACCGTCGACCGCGCCCCCGCCAACTGGGCGCGCAGCGACTCCTGCCGGTCCCGCTCGGCCCGTAAGGCCCCCTCCAGGCGTTCCAGTCCGGCGGCCAGTCCCGCACCGCCGTCCACCGACACCCGCCAGCAGGCCGCCATCCCGGCCAGTCCTTCCGCCCCGGGCTCCCGCGCCGCCTGACGCAACGCTATGGGCACGTCTCCGCCGAAGGCCGCTGCGGCCAGCACCCCCGCCTCCGCCGCACCCGGCCCGCCGGGACCGACGGCCGTCCGGCGCATCGCGGCCGTCAGCGCCTGCCCGGGCTGGGCTCCTGCCCGCAGCTCACCCACCACCGCCCCGCACAGGGCGACCACCTCGGCAGCCCGCGCCGTCCGGGCCCGCTCCCGCGCCCGTACCCGCAGCCACCGGCGGACCAGCGGCACCGCCGCCACCCCCGCCACCAGCGGGATCACCGACCCGCCGAGCACCGCGACCAGCAGCCCCGCCGCGAGGCAGGCCCACTCCCGCCATCGCGCCGCCCGCACCCGTACGGCGATCAGCAGCCGCTCCCGGTGGAGCGGACCGACCGGGACGGCCGGACCGCCCGCGGCGAGCAGCACCCGGGCGCGGCGGGACACCCGGTCGCCGCCGGCGAGCCCCCAGGCGGCCGCCCCGGCGCACAACATCCCGGCGAACAGGGGTACCGGCAGCCCCGCCCCCGCATTCACCGGACGCCCCGCAGCAGCGGGCGAAGCCGTTCCCAGCCGCGCTCCCGTACGAAGCCCCGAGCCGCCCAGCGCAACGCCGGCACGGTGACCACCAACCCGGCGGCGTCCCGCTCCAGCACGTGCACCTCGGCCAGCCGGCGCCGCCCCTCCCGGTCCCGGACCAGGTGGAGCACCAGGGTCAGCGCCGCGGCCAACTGGCTGTGCAGGGCCGCCCGGTCGAGCCCGGCGGCCGTCCCGAGCGCCTCCAGCCGCGCCGGGACATGCGCCGCGGCATTGGCGTGGACCGTCCCGCAGCCGCCCTCGTGCCCGGTGTTCAGGGCGGCGAGCAGGTCCGCCACCTCGGCGCCCCGCACCTCGCCCACCACCAGCCGATCGGGTCGCATCCGCAGTGCCTGGCGGACCAGGTCCGCCAGGGTGACGAGGCCGGCTCCCTCCTGGTTGGCCGGCCGAGTCTCCAGCCGCACCACATGCGGATGGTCGGGGCGCAGCTCGGCCGAGTCCTCGGCCAGGACGATCCGCTCGCCGGGGCCGACCAACCCCAACAGGGCGCTGAGGAGGGTGGTCTTGCCCGTTCCGGTGCCGCCGGAGACGAGGAAGGACAGCCGGGCCTCGACCATGTCCCGGAGCAGTCGGTGTCCGCCTGGCGGCAATGTCCCGGCGGCGACGAGCTCCTCCAGCGTGAACGCCCGCGGCCGCACCACCCGCAGCGAGAGACAGGCCGTGCCCACCGAGACCGGGGGCAGCACGGCATGCAGCCGGGTCCCGTCGGGCATCCGGGCGTCCACCCAGGGCCGGGCGTCGTCCAGGCGCCGGCCCGCCACGGCGGCCAGCCGCTGGGCGAGTCTGCGCACCGCCTCGGCGTCGGCGAAGGTCACCCCGGTCAGCTCCAGCCCGCCACCGCGGTCCACCCAGACCCGGTCGGGGGCCGCCACCAGGACATCGGTGACCTCCGGATCGGCGAGCAGGGGCTCCAGTGGGCCCGCGCCGACCAGCTCGGACCGTAACTCGGCGGCGACGCCCAGCACTTCGGCGTCCCCGAGCAGCCTGCCCTGGGCCCGTAGGGCCGCCGCCACCCGCGCCGGGGTCGGTTCCGCCCCGGTCTCCGCGAGCCGCCGGCGCACCGCGTCCAGGAGCACCGCGCTCATGCCGGCACCCCCTGGGCGGAGCCGAGGGCCCGCTGCCAGAAGCCGTCGCAGAAGCGGGCCAGCGCGCCCCGCCTCTGCGTCCCCGGCGGTTCTCCCTCGGCCACCCGCCCCGGGAGCCCCACCTCGACCGGCACCTCACCGGCCAGCGGTGCCCCCAACAGCCCTGCCACGGACTCCGGGTCGAGGCCGCCCGGGCAGCGTCCCCGTACGACGACCCGCACGTCCCGGGCCACCATCCGCACCCCGGCCGCCACCCGGCCCGCGGCGGCCACCGACCGCAGCTCACCCGGCACCACCATCAACACCAGGTCGAGCTGGGCCAACACCTCGGCCACGGCTTCGTCGACCCGCCGCGGGAGGTCGACCACCACCACCCCGCCCCGGCGGCGTGCGGCGGCCACCACGGACCGGATCGCGGCGGGCGGGACCACCACCCGGTCCCCGCGGTCCCAGCTGAGCACGCGAAGGTCGTGCAGCTCGGGCAGGGATTCCTCCAGCGCTCCCGCGCCGACCCGGCCCCGCGAGGCCGCGAAGTCCGGCCAGCGCAGCCCTTCGGCGCTCTCGCCCCCGAGCAGGACGTCCATGCCGCCGCCCAGCGGGTCGCCGTCGATGAGGATGGTCCGTTCTCCGGCGCGGGCGGCCCGCACGGCGAGCGCGCAGGCGAGGGTGGAGGCTCCGGCGCCGCCGCTGCCGCCGATCACCCCCACGGCGAGGGCGGGCCGTCCGGCCCCCTCCACGACATCGGCGAGGCGGTCGACGAGCCGGCTCTCGGCGTCGGGGAGCCTCAGCACCTCCTCGGCACCGATCTCCACCGCCCGTTGCCACACATGGGGGTCGTCCAGGTCCCGGCCGACGAGGAACACCCCGGCCCTGCGCGGCGCCCCGCGCACCCGCCGGGCGGCGTCGTCACCCACCAGCACGAGCGGCGCGGACTCCCATCCCGTGCTCCCGGTCTCCCCGCCCGCCGCGGCGGCCCCGCCCGGCTCGGGAACCGCGTGGTGCACATGCGGCTCGGCACCGGCCGCGGCACACAACCGCAGCAGATCGTCGAGCAGCAGCGGGTCCTCGGTGATGATCAGCGGCCGTCCGCCACCCGGTACGGATCCGGCCATGGATCCGGCTCCGAGACCCGTCCCGACCCCTGTTCCCCTTCCGCCGACCACGGACTCCGGCGTTTCACACGACTTCGATCGGGCCACGATCTCCGCCCCCTTCTCACTGCAAATGCTTCCGCCACGGACTTCGCGGCTGGAATCACCGTGCAGCGATCAGGAAAAAGAAGTGGATCTTGTCGGATAACTGTGGACAACCCATCGGTTGTGAATAACCCGCTCACCCTCTCAGGTGAGTTCCGGAGCGCGGCGGAACCACTACGCACCGTCACGAGTCTGAGGGGGTGAGGGCCTTCGCCACGTCGGCCCCGCACAAGAGGAAGGGCCGGAGGATGGTCACTTGGGGCCGAAGGCAGGGACGCGAACCGCGTCCGGACATGCGACGACCCCCGCCGGGGGGGAGAGCGGGGGTCGTCCCCACGGTCCGACTCGGGGGGGGAGGAGCCAGACCGGGTTAGCACGGTCGCGAACGATCCGTGACTTCCATGGTGTACCCGAGAGCCTTCTCAGGCAAACCCACGCGCCACACCTTACGCCGAATGGTGGGCGCATATGCTCGAGGCGTGGAAAATCAGCCCTTGCCGCACTCCTCGCCTCGCACCGCAGCCTTCTTCGACCTGGACAAGACGGTCATTGCGAAGTCGAGCACCTTGACGTTCAGCAAGTCCTTCTACCAAGGCGGCCTGATCAACCGGCGAGCCGTGTTGCGCACCGCGTACACGCAGTTCATCTTCCTGGCCGGCGGCGCCGACCACGATCAGATGGAACGGATGCGGGAGTACCTGTCCGCCCTCTGCAAGGGGTGGAACGTGCAGCAGGTGCGGGAGATCGTCGCCGAGACCCTGCACGACCTCATCGACCCGATCATCTACGACGAGGCCGCGTCCCTGATCGAGGCCCACCACACCGCGGGCCGCGACGTGGTGATCGTGTCCACCTCCGGCGCGGAAGTCGTCGAGCCCATCGGAGAGATGCTCGGCGCGGACCGGGTCGTCGCCACCCGCATGGTCGTGGGTGAGGACGGCTGCTTCACCGGCGAGATCGAGTACTACGCCTACGGACCCACCAAGGCGGAGGCCGTACGCGAACTCGCGGAGTCCGAGGGGTACGACCTCACCCGGTGCTACGCCTACAGCGACTCGGCCACCGACATCCCGATGCTCGAAGCGGTCGGACATCCGCACGCCGTCAACCCCGACCGGGCGCTGCGGCGGGAAGCCGTGGCGCGCGAGTGGCCGGTCCTGGTCTTCAACCGGCCCGTGCGGCTGAAGCAGCGCCTTCCCGGGCTGTCCATGCCGACCCGACCCGCCCTGGTCGCCGCGGCGGCCGTGGGCGCGGCAGCCGCCACGGCCGGGCTGGTCTGGTACGCGAGCCGGCGCCGCTCGCATGCCCTGGCCGCGACCCGCTCTGCCTGAATGTCCTGACCTGCACGGATAAGGCCTGTCCGGTTCGCCCTTGATCGCCCCGGAAAGTAAAAAGTGGAGCCAGGGGTTTCGCATGGCTCCGAAGCGGAGTACAAATAAAGCAACGGCCCGCGAGACCAAAGAACATCCGAGAGGATCATCTTTAAGACGCAGTAAGGCCCACGGACCGAAGCATGAGCGCCGAGCACCCACGCGACGTCGACCCGTCGATTACGGGCCAGCCGCACCAGGTAACGGGCAAAGACCCCGACCTGATGGGCAACTATCGAGGACGCTTGGTAACTGGGCGTAAATGCCAGCGGCGACACCAAAGCAAGACGGTGTCGCCGCAACCCATGTCCGGGGCCTGAACGCCTCGAAGAGGGTCCCGACCGTCTCGGACGAAGACCCGAACGCCCCGGTCCCGAGGCCGAACAGCCCTGCCGCGGGGCCGAACGGATGAAAACGGGCGGCTCAGGCCGCGCCGCGCTGCAGGGCTTCACAGACCGCCGTCGACTCACGAACACCCAGTTCGATCGCCCGGCCGCAATGCGCGATCCAGGCGGACATGCCCTCCCCGGTCCCGGAGACGTACCCCTCGAAGGCGGCCAGATAGGCCTCGCTCCCCTGCTCCGCGTGGCCGACCTCCGCCGGGCAGATGGCCTTGGGGTCCAGACCGCTGTTGATCAGGACGATCCGCTCGGCCGCCCGCGCGACCAGCCCGTTGTACGAGGCGAACGGACGCAGCGCCAGCAGTTCCCCGTGCACCACCGCGGCCGTGATCAGGGCCGGGGCGGAGCCGCCCGCGATGATCAGGCGGGACAGCCCGTCGAGACGACCCGCCACCTCCTCCGCGCTCGGCAGCGGGAGTTCGACCAGGGGCTCCGTCACCGGCTCGCCCGCCAGCCGGGGGCGGCCCACCACGTCGCCGTCCGCCGTCGACCCGCACGCCACCAGATGCAGCCGCGCCAGGACCCGGAGCGGCGACTGCCGCCAGATGCTCAGCAGCTGGCCGGCCTCGGCCGTGAGCCGCAGCGCCGCGCCGACCGTCAGCGCCTCCGACTCCGACCCGAAGTCGGTCCGGCGGCGCACCTCCTCCAGCGCCCAGTCCGCACCGGAGAGCGCCGCGCTCCCGCGGGCGCCGCGCAGGGCGGCCTCCGAGGTGATCTCACCGCTGCGGCGGCGCATCACCCGGTGCCCGTAGACGCGGTCCACGGCCTTGCGTACGGAATCCACGGACTCGGCGACACCAGGCAGCCCGGCCAGGGGGGCCAGCGGGTCAGAAGCGCTACTCATAAGTAGGGAGCCTACGCACTGCGCACCCATAGCACCGACCCCTCCTTGGAGTGGTCTTCTTCACTCACCTTGACAACACAGTGCTATCGAACCACTACGCTTGGTGAACATGAAGATCGCTTTCGTAGGAAAGGGCGGCAGCGGCAAGACGACCCTGTCCTCCCTCTTCATCCGCCACCTCGCCGCCAACGAAGCCCCTGTCGTCGCGGTGGACGCCGACATCAACCAGCACCTGGGCGCCGCGCTGGGCCTCACCGAGGAGGCGGCAGCCGAGCTGCCCGCCCTCGGCGCGCACCTGCCCCTGATCAAGGAGTACCTGCGGGGTTCCAACCCGCGCATCGCGTCCGCCGACACGATGATCAAGACCACCCCGCCCGGCCGCGGCTCGCGCCTGCTGCGCGTCACCGAGGACAACCCGGTGTACGGGGCCTGCGCGCGCACGCTCCTGCTCGACGGGGAGCCCGTACGGCTCATGGCCACCGGACCGTTCACCGAGGCCGACCTGGGTGTGGCCTGCTACCACTCCAAGGTCGGAGCGGTCGAGCTCTGCCTCAACCACCTGGTCGACGGCCCGGACGAGTACGTGGTCGTCGACATGACGGCCGGCTCGGACTCCTTCGCCTCGGGCATGTTCACCCGCTTCGACGTGACCTTCCTGGTCGCCGAACCGACCCGCAAGGGCGTCTCCGTCTACCGCCAGTACAAGGAGTACGCGCGGGACTTCGGGGTCGCGCTCAAGGTCATCGGCAACAAGGTGCAGGGACCCGAGGACATCGAGTTCCTCCAGGACGAGGTGGGCGAGGACCTGCTGGTCACCGTCGGGCACTCCGATTGGGTGCGTGCGATGGAGAAGGGCCGCCCCGCCCCCTTCGAGCTGCTGGAGGCGTCCAACCGGTTCGCCCTCCAGGAGCTCCAGGACGCCGCCGACGACTCGTACGCGCACCGCGACTGGTCCCGGTACACGGAGCAGATGGTGAGCTTCCACCTCAAGAACGCGGAGAGCTGGGGCAACGCCAAGACCGGGATCGACCTGGCGGACCAGATCGACCCCGATTTCGTCCTGGGCGAGGGGGCCGAGGCGCTCGTCAGCCCTCGTCCGCACTCTCCCCGGCCGGCTCCGCAGCCGGCTTGACGCCCGCGGGGGCGGGCGGCGCCGCCGGCGGCCCCGCGGTCAGGAACTTCGCCCAGCCCTCCTTCGGCGCCTCGCCGACGTCGAGGGTGCGCATCCACTCCAGGGCCTTCGGGTCCTGCGCGTCCAGCCAGTCCGCCAGCTCGCGGAACGGGACGCAGCGGACCTCCTTCTGGGTGCACATCGTCTTGATGGATTCCTCGACGGCGCGCATGTAGGTGCCGCCGTTCCAGGACTCGAAGTGATTGCCGATGATCAGCGGTGCGCGGTTGCCCTGGTAGACCCGGTCGAAGGCCTCGCGCAGGCCGTCGCGCATCTGGTCGCCCCAGTACGCGTGCTGGGAGGGGTCACCCTGTGAGGTCGTCCCTGACTGGTTGACCATGTAGTTGTAGTCCATGCTCAGGGTGTCGAAGGCACGCCCCGGCATGGGCACCAGCTGGAGCGGGATGTCCCAGAGCCCGTCCGTCTTCTTGGGCCAGATCTGCTTGCTGATGCCGCTGGAGTCGTAGCGGAAGCCCATGTCCTTCGCCGCCAGCATGAAGTTCTTCTGGCCTTCCAGACACGGGGTCCGGGCGCCGATGAGCTCCTTGTCGTAGTTGAAGGGGAGCGCTTCCTGATCCTTGAGGCCGGAGTTGGTCTTCCAGGTCTTGACGAACGACTTGGCCTGGTTGATCTCGCTCTTCCACTCCTCCACGGACCAGGTGCCGACGCCGCCGTCCGGGCCGCAGAAGTGCCCGTTGAAGTGGGTGCCGATCTCATTGCCCTCCAGCCAGGCCGCGCGGACCTGGGTGGCGGTGTCCTTGATGCCCTGGAGGTCACCGAAGCCGATGTCTGAGCGGCCGGGCTCGTGCTGGGGCGCCGTATAGAGGGAACGTTTCTCCTCCGGGAGCATGTAGACGCCGCTCAGGAAGTACGTCATGCGGGCGTTGTACTTCTTGCCGACTTCCCGGAAGTGCGAGAACAGCTTCTGGCTGTCCTCTCCGGCCCCGTCCCACGAGAACACCACGAACTGTGGCGGCTTTTCGCCGGGCTTGAGCTTGTGCGGCTTCTGCACGTTCGGCTGCATGCCGGTGTACACGGTCGAGCCGTCGCCGATGGGCCGGTTGACGCTGCCGGGGGCCTCCGGGGCGGCCGCTCCCTTCAGCGCGTTCGGGGCCCCGGGAGCCGGGGACTTGGCGGGTTCCGAGGTGCTGCACCCGGCGGCCCCCAGGACCAGCGCCGTGGCGACCAGGCCGCCGGCGATCTTCTTCGTGGCGGCGATCATCCGCCCCACCTCTCCCTCGCAGTTCCATCGCAGGTCTTCCGCGCCGCAACGTCCCATGCGGTCCGCTCGGGAGAAGGTATGACAAGCCGTACAAGATGCTTAATCACCCTTGAGTGCTAATTCGTAGGCCATTTGCCCGTATTATTCACCACTCACCTTTACTCTCCATTACCATCCATTTACCGAGTGTTGAGACTCCCGCCGCTTCATCCCTCCTCCGAGGAGACGGGAACCCATGACAGTCACTTCCCCCACCCGTACGACCCGGGAGATCCGCAAAGACTTCCCGACAGACCTCTCCGCCTCCATCGCCGTCTTCTTGATCGCCCTGCCGCTCTCGCTCGGCATCGCGCTGGCCACTGGCGCCCCGCTCCAGGCGGGGCTGGTCGCCGCGGCGGTCGGTGGGATCGTCGGCGGGTGGCTCGGTGGCGCTCCGCTCCAGGTGAGCGGGCCCGCCGCCGGACTCACCGTGGTCACCGCCGAGTTGATCCAGCACTACGGATGGCGCACCACCTGCGCCATCACCGTTCTCGCCGGCGTGTGCCAGCTCGGCCTCGCCGCGCTGCGCACGGCCCGGTCCGCCCTCATGGTCAGCCCCGCCATCGTGCACGGCCTGCTCGCCGGGATCGGCGTGACGATCGCTCTCGCCCAGCTGCACATCGTGCTCGGCGGCAATCCCCAGAGCTCTGCCGTGGCCAACGTGCTGGGGCTGCCCGCCCAGTTGGCCGATCTACACCCCGCGGCACTCGGCGTCAGCGCCCTGACCCTCGCCGTGCTGCTCGCCTGGCCGTGGCTGCCGGGGCGGGCCGGCCGGGTCCTGCGCAAGGCCCCCGCCGCACTGGCCGCCGTGGCGGTGGCCACCGCCGCCGCCTCGCTGTCCGGGCTCGCGCTGCCCCGGGTGGACCTGCCGTCCTGGCGCAGCCACGCCCTGCCCGAGCTGCCCGAGGGCCCCGTCCTCGGCATCCTCGCCGCCGTCCTGACCATCGCCTTGGTGGGCAGCGTGCAGTCCCTGCTCTCCGCGGTCGCGACGGACAAGCTGATCGCCTCCGAGCGGGGTACGGACAACCGCCCGCCGCGCGCCGACCTCAACCGCGAGTTGTGGGGGCAGGGTGCGGCGAACATCGTCTCCGGCGCGCTCGGCGGACTGCCCGTCTCGGGTGTGGCCGTCCGAAGTGTGGCCAACGTCAAGTCCGGTGCGGTCAGCCGGAGATCGACCATGCTGCACGGCCTCTGGGTCGTGCTGGCGGCAGGCCTGCTCGTCCCGGTGCTCGACCTGATCCCGCTCGCCACGCTGGCCGCCCTGGTGATGGCGGTCGGCGTGCAGATGGTGAGCATCACGCACTTGCGCAGTGTCACCCGGCACCGGGAGATCCTGGTCTACGGCACGACCATCGTCGCCGTGGTCCTCGGCGGGGTCCTCGAAGGCGTGGCCATCGGTATCGCGGTGGCCGTCGCGCTGGCCCTGCACCGGCTCGCGCGGACCCGGATCACCGTGGAGCGACTGGACAACGGGGTCCACCGGGTGCGGGCGCGCGGGCAGTTGACCTTCCTCGCGGTGCCCCGGCTGAGCCGGGTGCTGAACCAGATTCCGCACGACGGGCACGCGGTGGTCGAGCTGGACGGCTCGTTCATGGACCACGCGGCCTACGAGACACTGCACGACTGGCAGGATTCCCATCTGGCGCACGGCGGCTCGCTGGAGGTGACCGGCCGCGCCGGATCGTCGGCCCGACTGCCCGAGGCCGCGCCCGTGGCCGCGCCCGCCGACGGGCCCCACGGTCGGCCCGCCGACACGAGCCACCACGGGGACCGGTCCCGCCGCGCGCCGCAACGCGGGGTGCACCAGTGCTGCCGCCCCTGGACACCGTGGCAGAACCACTGCGACCACCGCCCCGCGGGCACCCGTACGATCACTGCCGCCGCCGCGGCCGAGGCAGCCGCGGCGGCCACCGAGGCGGAGGCGGAAGCCACCGAGAAGGCCGGCCCGAGCGCGCCCCGGCGGCGCGGCGCGGGTCAACTGGCCAGCGGGATCAGCGCCTTCCAGCGGGACACCGCACCCCACGTGCGGGACGAGCTGGCCCGGCTCGCCCGCGAGGGGCAGCGGCCCTCCCAGCTCTTCCTCACCTGCGCGGACTCCCGGCTGGTGACCAGCATGATCACGGCCAGCGGCCCGGGCGACCTGTTCACCGTCCGCAATGTCGGCAATCTGGTCCCGCTCCCCGGCGCGGAGTCCACCGACGACTCCGTCGCCGCGGCCATCGAGTACGCCGTGGACGTACTGAAGGTCGACAGCATCACGGTGTGCGGGCACTCGGGCTGCGGCGCCATGCAGGCCCTGCTCTCCTCCACGCCCGGTGCCCCGATGACCCCGCTGCGGCGCTGGCTGAAGCACGGGCTGCCCAGCCTGGAGCGGATGGCCAGCCGCCACCACGCCTGGGCCCGGATCTCGGGCCGGCTCCCGGCGGACGCGGTGGAGCAGCTGTGCCTGACCAATGTGGTCCAGCAGCTGGAGCATCTGCGGGCCCATGAATCGGTGGCCAGGCGGCTCGCCGAGGGCACCCTGGAGCTGCACGGGATGTACTTCCACGTGGGCGAGGCGCAGGCGTATCTGCTGTCCGAGGGCGAGGACTTCTTCGACTGTCGGATCTTCGACAGCGTGGGCCAGCACGCCTGAACCGATACCCTCCCGTATTCGTGCAATCGTTTGGCCCCTTCCCGCCCCTGCGGCGGGGAGGGGCCATTCGCACTCCGTTCTCGCGCGGCCCGGATCGTGATATAGGTCTAAACCAATTTCCGGCTACCCCTTGTCACCTGGGCCGCTGACTGATGAGCTATGCCCGGGGACACAACGGACACCCTGGGAAAGGGAGATGTCGTGAGCAATGAGAGCCTGGCCAATCTGCTCAAGGAGGAGCGGCGGTTCGCACCGCCCGCCGATCTGGCCGCCGCCGCCAACGTGACCGAGGCTGCGTACGCACAGGCCGACGCGGACCGGCTGGGCTTCTGGGCCGAGCAGGCCCGGCGGCTGACCTGGGCCACCGAGCCGACCGAGACGCTCGACTGGACGAACCCGCCCTTCGCGAAGTGGTTCGCGGACGGCAAGCTCAACGTCGCGTACAACTGCGTGGACCGCCACGTCGAGGCCGGCAACGGCGACCGCGTCGCCCTCCACTTCGAGGGCGAGCCCGGCGACAGCCGCGCGATCACCTACGCCGAGCTCAAGGACGAGGTCTCCAAGGCCGCCAACGCCCTGACCGAGCTGGGTGTCGAGGCCGGCGACCGGGTCGCCGTCTACCTCCCGATGATCCCCGAGGCGGTCGTCGCGATGCTCGCGTGCGCCCGCGTCGGCGCCGCGCACTCCGTGGTCTTCGGCGGCTTCTCCGCCGACGCCGTCGCCTCCCGCATCCAGGACGCCGACGCCAAGCTGGTCATCACCGCCGACGGCGGCTACCGCCGCGGCAAGCCCAGCGCCCTGAAGCCCGCCATCGACGAGGCCGTCGCCAAGTGTCCGCAGGTCGAGCACGTGCTCGTCGTGCGCCGCACCGGCCAGGACACCGCCTTCACCGAGGGCCGCGACGTCTGGTGGCACGAGGTGGTCGGCCGGCAGTCCGCCGAACACACCCCGCAGCCCTTCGACGCCGAGCACCCGCTCTTCATCCTCTACACCTCGGGGACCACGGGTAAGCCCAAGGGCATCCTGCACACCTCCGGCGGCTACCTCACGCAGGCCGCGTACACGCACAACGCCGTCTTCGACCTGAAGCCGGAGACCGACGTCTACTGGTGCACCGCCGACATCGGCTGGGTGACCGGCCACTCCTACATCGTCTACGGGCCGCTCGCGAACGGCGCCACCCAGGTGATGTACGAGGGCACTCCCGACACCCCGCACCAGGGCCGGTTCTGGGAGGTCGTCCAGAAGTACGGGGTGACCATCCTCTACACGGCACCCACCGCCATCCGTACGTTCATGAAGTGGGGCGACGACATCCCCGCGAAGTTCGACCTGTCGAGCCTGCGCGTGCTGGGCTCGGTCGGCGAGCCGATCAACCCCGAGGCCTGGATCTGGTACCGCAAGCACATCGGCGGCGACCGTTGCCCGATCGTGGACACCTGGTGGCAGACCGAGACCGGCGCGATGATGATCTCCCCGCTGCCGGGCGTCACCGCCACCAAGCCGGGCTCCGCACAGCGCGCCCTGCCCGGAATCTCCGCCACCGTCGTGGACGACGAGGCGCGCGAGGTCCCGAACGGTGGGGGCGGCTACCTGGTCCTCACCGAGCCGTGGCCGTCGATGCTGCGCACGATCTGGGGCGACGACCAGCGGTTCATCGACACCTACTGGTCGCGCTTCGAGGGCAAGTACTTCGCCGGTGACGGCGCCAAGAAGGACGACGACGGCGACATCTGGCTGCTCGGCCGGGTGGACGACGTGATGCTGGTGTCCGGCCACAACATCTCGACCACCGAGGTCGAGTCGGCGCTCGTCTCGCACCCGTCGGTCGCCGAGGCGGCCGTGGTCGGCGCGAACGACGAGACCACCGGTCAGGCCATCGTGGCCTTCGTCATCCTGCGCGGCAGCGCCTCCGAGACCGAGAACCTGGTCGCGGACCTGCGCAACCACGTGGGCAACACGCTGGGCCCGATCGCCAAGCCGAAGCGGATCCTGCCGGTCCAGGAGCTGCCGAAGACCCGCTCGGGCAAGATCATGCGTCGTCTGCTGCGCGACGTGGCGGAGAACCGCGCGGTCGGTGACGTCACCACGCTCGCCGACTCCTCGGTCATGGACCTGATCCAGAGCAAGCTGCCGGCCGCCGGCAGCGAGGACTGAGGCACGGGCGGAGGCGCCGATCGAGTCACGGGCCGAGGCGCACCGCCCGCGTCACACGGCCTGAGTCACACAGCCTGGGTCACACGGCCTGGGTCACACCGAGACACACCGAAAGGGGCATCCGGCGCACCGCGCCGGGTGTCCCTTTCGCACTTAAAGTGATGATCACCGGATCCGTCCTCGCGTGCGCCCTGTAAAATATTCAAAGCGTAAAGAAACATCACAGGGTGCGCCGGGAAGTCTGGTCGGCAATGAGCTTCGCCATGCCGTCCAACCGCCCCCCGGAGGTGCCCTCTCGTGGCCGCGCCCAGCCCCACCGACCACAAGAGCCCCAAGCTGCTCGGCCGCCTCTCACTGCCCGAGTTCCGCTTCGTCGGGGATGCCCTGCGCGCCGAGACCGTCGGCGGCGTGCTGCTCCTCGTGGCCGCGATCGCCGCCCTCCTGTGGGCGAACATCCCCGCCATCTCGGAGAGCTACTCCAGCGTCGGGTCCTTCCACATCGGCCCCGCCGCCTTGGGCCTGGACCTCTCGCTCCAGCACTGGGCGGCGGACGGCCTCCTCGCCGTCTTCTTCTTCGTCGCCGGCATCGAGCTCAAACGCGAACTCGTCGCGGGCGACCTGCGCGACGCCCGCGCGGCCGCCCTCCCGGTGATCGCCGCCCTGTGCGGCATGGTCGCCCCCGCGGTGGTCTACGTCATCGTCAACGTCCTGGGCAACGGCTCCACGGACGGCTGGGCCGTCCCGACCGCCACCGACATCGCCTTCGCGCTGGCCGTGCTCGCCGTCATCGGCACCTCGCTGCCGTCGGCCCTGCGCGCCTTCCTGCTGACCCTCGCGGTCGTCGACGACCTCTTCGCCATCCTGATCATCGCGGTGTTCTTCACCAGCGACATCGACTTCCTGGCGCTCGGCGGCGCGTTCGTGGGCCTCGCCCTCTTCTGGTTCCTGCTCCGCCGCGAGGTGCACGGCTGGTACGTCTACGTCCCGCTCGCCCTGGTCATCTGGGGCCTGATGTACAACAGCGGCGTCCACGCCACCATCGCCGGCGTTGCCATGGGCCTGATGCTCCGCTGCACCCGCCGCGAAGGCGAGCGGCAGTCCCCCGGTGAGCACATCGAGCACCTGGTCCGGCCGCTGTCGGCCGGTCTCGCCGTACCGCTCTTCGCCCTCTTCTCCGCCGGTGTCTCGCTCTCCGACAAGGCCATCGCCCAGGTGTTCACCCGGCCCGAGGCCCTCGGCGTGGTGCTCGGCCTCGTCATCGGCAAGGCGGTGGGCATCTTCGGCGGCACCTGGCTGGCCGCCCGCTTCACCAAGGCCGAACTGAACGAGGACCTCGCCTGGCCGGACGTGCTCGCCGTGGCCTCGCTCGCCGGCATCGGCTTCACCGTCTCCCTCCTGATCGGCGAACTCGCCTTCGCCGACGATGCCGTCCTCACCTCCGAGGTCAAGGCCGCCGTGCTGATCGGCTCCCTGATCGCCGCCGTGATCGCGTGCGTCATGCTCAAGCTCCGCAACAGCAAGTACCGGGCGCTCACCGAGGCCGAGGAGCGCGACGACGACCACGACGGCATCCCGGACATCTACGAGGAGCACAACCCCGAGTACCACCGGCGCATGGCCCGGATCTACGAGGACCGGGCCGCGGAACACCGCCGCAGGGCCGAGGAAGCGGCCGCCGCCGCGCTCCGAACAGCAGCCGGGTCCACCGCCGAGGGCGACCGTCCGGCATGATCTGACTGACGACGCAGGACAGCCGCGCCGCCCGGCAGCAGACGACAGAGGGAGAGAGCGATGAGCGCAGTGGACCAAGAGGCGCAGGGAGCCGAGCCCACACTCGGCCAACTGGTCGCCTCGGCCACCGCCGAGATGTCCGCGCTGGTGCACGACGAGATCGCCCTCGCCAAGGCGGAGATCCGCGAGGACGTCAAGCGCGTGGGCAGCGGCTCCGCCTCGATGGTGGCCGCGGGATTGCTCGCTCTCTTCTCCGTTCCGGTGCTGACCTTCGCCGCGGCGTACGGGATCCACAACCTCGGGCTCGGACTCGCATGGTCCTTCCTCATCGTCGGCGGCGCGTTCCTGCTGATCGCGGGCCTGTTCGTGCTGATCGGCGTCCGCAAGTTCAAGAAGGTCAAGCCGCCGGAGAAGTCCATCGCCTCCGTCAAGCAGACCGCCGCACTGGTCCAGACCGTCAAGCCGCACCCGCGGCCGGTGAGTGACAAGGCTGTGGGTGTGGCACGCTCGTCCTCATGACAGCGCCCACGCCGGACTCCAGCGTTCCTCCCACAGCTGCCACGGCGGTACGGCTCGACCTTCCGGGCGCACGGCCGGTGATGCACCGGGACGTCGCCGCCAACGGCGCCCGCTTCCACGTCGCCGAACTCGGTGACGGGCCGCTGGTGCTGCTGCTGCACGGCTTCCCGCAGTTCTGGTGGACCTGGCGGCACCAGATGACCGCGCTCGCCGACGCCGGGTACCGGGCGGTCGCGATGGACCTGCGTGGGGTGGGCGGCAGCGACCGCACCCCGCGCGGCTACGACCCCGCCAACCTGGCGCTCGACATCACCGGAGTCGTACGGTCCCTCGGCGAGCCGGACGCCGCGCTCGTCGGGCATGACCTGGGCGGGTACCTCGCCTGGACGGCGGCCGTGATGCGGCCCAAGCTGGTGCGCCGGCTCGTGGTCTCCTCCATGCCGCATCCGCGCCGCTGGCGCTCGGCGATGCTGTCGGACTTCGGTCAGACCCGGGCGAGTTCCCACATCTGGGGCTTCCAGCGGCCGTTCGTTCCCGAGCGGCAGCTCGTCGCCGACGGCGGAGCGCTCGTAGGGGAGCTGATCCGGGACTGGTCGGGGCCGCGGCCGCCCGAGGACGAGGATCTGGCCGTGTACCGGCGGGCCATGTGCATCCCGTCCACCGCGCACTGCTCGATCGAGCCGTACCGCTGGATGATGCGGTCGATGGCGCGGCCCGACGGGATCCAGTTCAACCGGCGGATGAAGCGTCCGGTACGCGTGCCGACGCTCCATCTGCACGGTTCGCTGGACCCGGTGATGCGTACGCGCAGCGCCGCCGGCTCCGGGGAGTACGTCGAAGCCCCTTACCGGTGGCGGCTGTTCGACGGGCTGGGCCACTTCCCGCACGAGGAGGACCCGGTCGCCTTCTCGTCCGAGCTCGTCAACTGGCTCAAGGACCCCGAACCGGACCGCTGACGGGACTTCAGATCGCCCCGCCGCCCGAGCGGGCCGCGCGACGGCCGGCGGGACGGGCCTCGGATCGGCGACCGCCCCCTGAACGGACGGGAGTTCGGTCGTGCGCTTGTCCTACGAGCATTCAATTGCCTGGCGCATAGGCCAATTGGCCGCCCCTGACGGGATTACGGACCTTGGGGCACGGGCACAGCTCGGAGTATGAGCTGGACGCACGACTACGGTGACACCGCGCACGAACGCCGCTCGGCAGCTACGCCGGGCACCTACGAGAGGGCCGGCCGGCACGGCCACGACCCCCGCCTCGGGATTCCGCTCATCCTGCGCCGACGGGCCCGCTGGGTCTCCGCGCGCCTGCGCCATCCACGGACGTAGGGACCCGGCGGGGCGTCGGCTCAGAGCGCGCAGCCCTGACTGTCGACCCGTCGTACGGCGTTCTGGCCGACCCGGATGTCGTCGCGGATCTCGTCGACCGTCAGCACGTAACCGGTGTTGGGGTCGTCGAGGGACTTCGCGAAGACGACCCCGTACACCTTGCCGTCGGGCGTCAGCAGCGGTCCGCCGGAGTTGCCCTGGCGGACCGTCGCGTACAGCGAGTAGACGTCCCGTCGGACGGTGCCCCGGTGGTAGATGTCCGGGCCGTTGGCGTTGATCCGCCCGCGGACTCGGGCCGACCGGACGTCGTACCCGCCGTTCTCCGGGAAGCCGGCGACGATCGCGTCGTTGCCGCTCGCCGCGTCCTTCTCGGAGAACTCCAGCACCGGGGCCTTCAGCTTCGGCACGTCCAGGACGGCGATGTCGCGCGCCCAGTCGTAGAGCACGACCTTGGCGTCGTACAGCTTGCCCTCGCCGCCGATCTGCACGGTCGGCTCGCTGACCCCGCCGACCACATGCGCGTTGGTCATCACCTTGCCGGGCGCGAAGACGAAGCCCGTGCCCTCCAGCACCTTGCTGCAGCTCGGCGCGGTACCGACGACCTTCACGATCGAGCGCTTCGCGACCTCGGCCACGGGGCTGCCGGCGAGCGTCGGGTCGGGGGCCTTCACCTCGGTGATGGGCTCGTTGGAGAACGGGCTGAACACCTGGGGGAAGCCGTTGCGCGCGAGGGTGGAGCTGAAGTCCGAGAACCAGGTGTCCGCCTGGTCGGGCAGCACCCGCGACACGCCGAGGAGGACCTTGGAGTTACGGACCTCCTTGCCCACGCTGGGCAGGGCGGTCTGGGCCACCAACAACCCGATCAGCCACGCCACGAGCAGCATCGCGACCACGTTGACCAGGGCACCGCCGGTCGCGTCGAGCGCGCGCGCCGGTGACCAGGTGATCTTGCGGCGGAGTCTGCTCCCGAGATGCGTGGTCAGGGCCTGGCCGATCGAGGCGAAGATGATGATCACGACCACGGAGATCACGACGACCGTGGTGGACACCTGGGTGCCGTTGTCCGTCACCCGGTCCCAGACCAGTGGGAGCAGGGACACGGCGATGAGACCACCGCCGAGGAAGCCGATCACCGACAGGATGCCGACGACGAACCCCTGGCGGTAGCCGACGATCGCGAACCATACGGCGGCGAGCAGCAACAGGATGTCCAGCACGTTCACGTGGGCCACCGTCTCATGCGCGCCAGTCGAGCGGGACCTGCCGTGAGCGGTCCCACGGACGCTCCCAACCCGCGAAGTGCAGGATCCGGTCGATCACTCCGGCGGTGAATCCCCAGACCAGAGCCGATTCGACGGTGAATCCCGGCCCCAGGTGGCCGCTCGGATGAACGGTCATGACCCGGTGTTCGGGATCCGTGAGATCGGCCACGGGAACCGTGAAGACCCGCGCCGTCTCGGCGAGGTCCACGGCTCCGACCGGGCTGGGGTCACGCCACCAGCCGAGGACCGGGGTCACGACGAACTCGCTGACCGGGATGTAGAGCCGGGGCAGCACGCCGAAGAGCTGCACGCCGGAAGGATCCAGCCCGGTTTCCTCCTCGGCCTCGCGCAGCGCGGCGCGCAGCGGGCCGGTGGTGTGCGGATCACCGTCCTCCGGATCCAGCGCGCCCCCGGGGAAGGACGGCTGACCCGCGTGCGAGCGCAGGGTGCCGGCACGCTCCATCAGGAGCAGCTCGGGGCCGCGGGAGCCCTCCCCGAAGAGGACGAGCACGGCCGACTGCCGGCCGCGGCCGTCCTCGGGCGGCAGGAAGCGGCTCAGCTGCCCCGGCTGGACGGACCGGGCCGCATCGACGACGGGGTCGAGCCATCCGGGCAGGCCGTCGGTGGTGACGGCAGGGCCGCCGCCCTCGCGGGCTCCCACCGTGGTTCCGGTCTCGTCCCGTGTACCGCGCGTCATAGGCACCTCTGTCCGCGTCGTCCTGTCAAGCGCCGTCTCCCACACCGCAAACGCGGTCCGGGTACCGATTCGTTCCTGAGTCCCCGAGTCCACAGGGCCGCACGCCCCCGCACCCCTGCGTCCCGCGCCCTTCCCGCCCCTCCCCCGCCCCTTCGTCCCCACCGGCCCCGTACGCCCGCTACGGCGCCGCCACAGCCCCGCCCAGCGGCGGGGCCGGGAGGCCCGGGTAGTCCGGGGGCGGGGTCAGCCGCTGGCCGGGCTGACCGCCCTTCTCGTACTTGAGCAGCTTCTTCGCCTTCTCCGGGTCGGTCTCGCCCTCTCCGTACGCCGGGCAGAGCGGGGCGATCGGGCAGGCCCCGCAGGCCGGCTTGCGCGAATGGCAGATCCGGCGGCCGTGGAAGACGACCCGGTGCGAGAGCATCGTCCACTCGCTCTTCGGGAAGATCGCGCAGATCTCGGCCTCGACCTTCTCCGGGTCCTCCTGCTCGGTCAGCTTCCAGCGGCGCACCAGCCGGCCGAAATGCGTGTCCACCGTGATCCCCGGGACACCGAAGGGGGTGTGCACTTTAGCACCATGGTCAAGAAAACCCGCCCGGCTGGGCTCGCAGGCGCACGCGTTGCCGGTCACGACGAACGCCGTTTTCCGGCCGACCCCGGGAAGTTTCACCAGGTCAGCGAGGGTGCGCGGGACCATCCCGTCATGGTCAGCCATGATCGCAGCGGCAATCCCGGTGATGCTCCGAGTCTTCGCCCGGAAGAACCCGGTCGGCCGGATGAGCTCCTCGACGTCTGCCGGGTCGGCCCCGGCCAGATCAGCCGGACGCGGGTACTTGGTGAACAGGGCCGGGGTCACTTGGTTCACACGCAGGTCTGTCGTCTGCGCGCTAAGCACCGTGGCGACCAACAGTTGCCACGCGTTCACGTGGTCTAGCTCGCAGTGCGCATACGGGTACACATCGGCTAGAGCGCGATTGATCTTCCGCGCCCGCCGGACCATTGCCAACCGGGTCTCTTCCGCCATACCGGCCAGCGTAAAGGCCCCGCCCATGCGCCATGGGGGAAGCGCACAGACAGGGCCCGGCACAGCTCTACAGGGCCGCACTCAGCCTCTCGCAGACCTCGGCGCTGGTAGGCCGGTCAGCGGGCGAACGGGTCAGCATGTGAGGGATGAGTCCGCCCAGCGCTCCGGGGACGTTCACGGGGCGGTGAGGGCCCGCCACGATGGCTTGCCGCTGGACCTCTCGGGGAGCGTCGTCCGGGTAAGCCACATGCCGCCAACCGGTCGCGCTGATGAACAGTGCCGCCCCCAGCGCGTACACGTCGGATTCCTGCGTCGGCGTTGCCGCTCCCGACTCCAACACGCTGGCCGAGATTTCCGGCGCTTCGTAGTGGACGAGACATCCCCGATACGGGAAGTCGAACGCCCGAGGAATCCGTCCTCCGCTGGACAGCGCAAGATCGATCAAGAACGCCCCACCCGACTCCCCCAGAAGGAAATGTGCGGGCTGCACATCCCCGTGCACCCACCCCATTCCGTGCAGTCCCGACAGGGCCACAGCGCAGGAAAGCGCCTCCCCGATGTCCGGCTCTGCCGCCCCTTTCCGGCAGGGTGCCCACCGGTCGTAGAGGGCGTCTCCGCGCCGCCATGGTTGAGCGCCCCACGTGCCGTGTTCCCATTCGCCGCTGAAGATCCGTTCATGGGTGAGCTGTCGCAGAACGGCGGCTTCACGGGCAGGGGCCAGGGCGGTCCATGCGTGCGTCCGACTCGGGTAGCCGACTTTCACCGCGTAGGGGCCGACCTCGGTTTTGACCTTCCACACTGACGACCCGCGCCGGTTAAGGATCAGTTCGGCGGGGCCCGGATTGAGCAGTTGCAGCGCACCGTCCGGCGGGCTGTACGGGCCATCGAAAATCATGCTCCACCTTCCAACAGCGAGGCCGGTCACCGTAGTTGGCAACCGGCCCCACGCTTCACCTGTCTGGTTCGGCCAGCAGTCAGACGGCCCGGTAGTCGCGCCCACAGTCAGAGTCACACTGCGCCGCGTTCTCGCCGTTCACGGTCCACAGCGCATCCAGCACCATGAACCCGCTGGCCTTGATCGCGTGCGCCGTCGCCTGCACCTCGGCCAGGACCCGGCCACCACCACCCGGGCGCGGGTTGTGCTCCAGGAACCGGCCCGCGTACGTCTCGCAGAACTCGCGGTAGTCGGCGGTGTGCAGGATGAACGAGTGCAGCGCGCCGTCCACGTCGTCACTCGGGACCATCTTCACCGTGGCCGTGCCGACCGTGGCGAGGAACGCGAGGGCCTGATCAGTCGCGCGCTCCGCCTTCTCCAGGTCGTAGCCGAAGTGGGTCACGGTGAACTCGGCGATGCTGTCGAACAGGTCCGAGCTGACCAGCGCGCGGCCGGTCCGAAGGTCGTTCGCGGTTGCCGTCATTGCTGTGCCTCCTTGTGGTGGATGAACTGTTCCGCAGCGCACCGAACAAGCACGGGAGCCGCACGCCATATGGCCGCCTCCCATGCCCGGGCCTCCCGCTCCGCGAAGATCCGCACCAATCCGGCGTCGATCTCCGCGCGCTGTTCCGGGGTGAACCTGAGGAGCCCTCTCACATCCGCTCCCTTATCCGCTGGCTTGTGTTGGCAGTGACCACAGCGGCGCTCAGGGCGTCTGACTGGTAGGCGGCTTCCAGGTTCTCGGGGTCGGCCTCCCACTCCCGGCCACCGTTCAGCGGGCGCAGTTGGTAGCGCGGTCCCACGTGGCCCATGACGCGGCCTACGCGGCCTGTGGAGACGTCAAGCGCCGTTTCCCCCGCCTCCCAGTCCCGGGGGTGCTCACGTGCGCTTTCACGGCTGCTCATGGCCGCCCCTCTCGTGCTCGTTCGGCTGCTCACAGAAGGCAACCGCGTGACCACGGGTGAGGGGTACCGTTGCGACAGCGCCAGGACTTAAGAGCTTTAAGCGGTTTGAAGACGCGGGGAGTTGATGACCGGTGGCCAGTCCCAACGAGATGCTTGCCCGGCTGCATCGGGAAACCGGCTGGACGCTGCGCCAGTTCGCACAAGAGGTCAACAAGCTGGGCACCGAGCGGGGGACGCCTCTCAAATACCGCGAACCCTCAGTGCATCAGTGGCTCAACGGCCACATGCCGAAAGAGGCCGTCCGCCCGCTGATCTTGGAAGCACTGGCCCGGAAGCTCGGCCGCCCCATCACGCACAGCGAAGCAGGATTCCCGCCCCCTCCCGCCGAAGATTCCAGCGCGCTCCCCAGTACCGTGGAAGGGCTGCTAGACCTGGGGAGGCAAGATATGGACCCGTCGCGCCGGAGCGTGCTCGGAGTAGGTCTGTTCTCTGTCGCCCTCACTGTGCCCAATTGGCCGGACGTAGTCGGTCGAATGGAAGCCGTCCAGAAGGGCGAGACACAGCGCATCGGAATGTCCGACGTTCAATCGGTCATCGCCATGACCGAACGACTCTCAGACATTGACGACCAGTTCGGGGGACGGACAGCGCGGCCGATGGCCGCCGCCTATCTGGTCAACACCGTTGCCCCCTACTTGCGCGCTGATGCTCCGGAAAATGTTCGCAAGGCGATGATGTCCGCCGCGTCGGATCTCTCATATCTCACGGGGTATATGGCGGTTGATGAGGGCGTTCACGGAATGGCACAGCGCTACTACCTGAAAGCGCTTGAACTCGCCGGGGCATCCGAGGATCACCTCACGTTCTGCACCACACTCCGGGGCATGAGCGTTCAGGCCGTGGACCTCGGGCACGGGGCCGAAGCAATGCGCCTCGCCGATGCTGCCGCTGCCGCTTCCCCGCAGGCCGGTCCCCGAATGCGCGCGTTTCTTGCCGGACAACAGGCGCACGCAGCCGCGCAGGAGGACAACGGACGTATGGCCCTACAGCGGATTCAGGAAGCCGAAGTGGCAATGGAGAAAGCCGAGTCGCAGTCAAAGACTTTCGGGTCCTACAACCCGTCCTCGCTGGCCTACCACGTGGGACAGGTTCGCTACGAAATGGGCGACGTGGCAGGTTCGATCGAATCCCTAAAGGAATCGGACCGGTTGCGCCCCAGCGCTTTCCGGCGGACGAGCATTCGCTATCTGTCCATGCTGGCTGAACGGCAACTAGAGGTCGGCCGCTTGGAGGCAGCGTGCGAAACGTGGGGGCGAGTCTTGGAGATATACCCCCTGGTGCAGTCCGGACAGTGTGATCGAAACCTAGCCGCAATGCACAGCCGAATTCGCCCCTACCTGAAAAACCACACAGCGCGTGATCTACACGAACGGGCGCGACTCGTCACACCCCCGAGGTTGCTTCCGCGCTGAACAGACGCACCCTTTTTTGAACGCGTTCAATAGCGGCACAAAAAGCCCCCGACGACCGACCCACAGCGGGGCAAGTCATCGGGGGCTAGTAGCACCTCCCAACGTTAAGGAGGTGGTCAGCGAGAGCCGCAATTCCAGGGTCGTCCCGCGCGGCCTCACGCTCGGCCGTACACGTCGAAAAGCTCATCGAGCACGGGCAGGCTCCGGGGATCGTTCAGTCCCCCGAGGATTTCAGAGAACAGCGCAGCATCGGTTTCCGCATTCCGGCCATACGCCGAACCACCCTCGCTGAATGCGGTAAAGGCTCGATGCCACTTGCGGCAACGGGAGCGGCACCACGGCTGGACGGCCCTCTTACCGCTGCGGGGTTGACGCGGATTCGTGCATCCGCTCCGAATGCATTCCGGAATCTCAAACACTCGGGGCACCCCTTAACGTTTAGGTGTGGTCACCGCGCTACGTAACCAGCGGTAGCGAATGCGGGCGGTGTCGATATGACGCGCTGTGACGGCCGGGGGCTTCGGCGACTCCATAACCCGTACAGGGAGGGAGCTGCTATACGCTTGCGGTGCGGAAAGGCCCTAAAAGGGGGTCACCCCCCACCCCCTTGGTCACTTTCCGTGGCCCCAGCCGGCCGTCACCTAGCGTGAAACCCGAGACGAATTCAGGGAATCGCAGCGCAAGGAATGCAGCAGTAGGGCAGAGAGCGGGGCCGGTGGATATCCGGGCCGACCCCGCACAGCATGACTTCAGATACTCCGGCTACTGACAATCCCGTCAGGCGAGTAATGGTTCTGCCGACTCTTATCGATCTCGGCCTTGACCCTCTCGGCCGTCTCAATCGCCGTAGCGTTGACGTCATCCATGGGCGCAGTCAGGAACTCACCCGAAAGGAAAGGGTCGGTCTCGCCCACCTGTCGAGAAATGATACCGATTGCTGAAGATAGGTCAGCCTGTCCCCAACCCTGCCCGCTCAGAACTAGGTACCCCTGTGCGTCCTCGGGGATATCGAGTAGAGCGCCCATGGTCAGCGAGTGAAGCACGCCAAATCGACGGCGAGTCTCGTTGATTGCACCGGCCGCAGCACTGAATGCCTCGGCTGCCCGCTTGCGCTGTGCGTTGAACTCAGCGATTACAGCCTTACGGTACTGACCGAGGAACGCCCGATCCTTTAGCAGCGACTCATAGGAATCACGCGCCCGGTGCAGGTCGGCCACGGTCTCGCGCAGTGCCAGCGAACACCCCTCTAGCTGCGCGTCTGCCTCGAATGCCTTAGCGGCCGCCGCAGGGGCCTTAGCGCCCTTCCGCAGCGCGTCAGCATGAGCCTTGGCGGCATTCATGCGAATGTCCTCGGCCTCGATCTCCAGCTCGTTCCAGCGGGTCTCTAGGTCGTCACAAGCGCCGCTCAGTTCCTGCACCTTGGCCCAACGCTCGACGGCCACAGCCGGAGCTAGGTCACAATGCCACGGGTCAATGCCGAGTAGCTGCGCCTCATCGGTCCAAATGTCCTCGGGCCGCTTTGCGCGCTGGACAACACGCTCTAGTTCGGTGATCCGCTTCTTAGCGGCGTCAGAGTAAGACAGCGCAATACGCATGTCCTGGTTTGCTAGTTCCATCTCGGTTTCCTCTCGGGTGGTGTGGTTATCGGCGGCGGGAAATGCGAGCGGCTATCTGCTCACCCTCGGCACGCATCAGATACTCATCCTTCCGCGCGTGCCAGTTCCGCCATTCAGTAGAGCGCTCGGTATATTCCTCGTCGCTGGCGTCGGGAAAGTGTGGCTCAGGGTTTCCCGTCGCGTAACGCTCCTTCGCCTCATAGCGCGTGCGCCATTCACGGTCACACTCAACAGCGTCCCGGTATTCCTTGGCCTCTCGCTGCCCTGCCTCGCGAGCCGCTGCCTTTTCCGCGTAGTGGTCGGAGTAATCGGAACTGTTGATTTTGGGTACCACGCCACGGGAACGGCGCTCGGCGTACTTCCGGTCGTAGGAAGTCGAACCGCTGCTGTTCTGCACATCGGCCCATTCTCGGGCGACCATGGGGAGTCCTTTCGGATACAGAAAAGGCCCCCTTACTCGCCGGGTCTCTGCATAGACCGTGGCGGGCAAGGGGGCCCATCGGGGAGGAGTACGCCGACTATGCGCGCGTATCTACGACTCGCCGAAGAATCAGGGGATTGCGGATGCAGCCGCATTGTGAGGGGTCGCCTACCACACCTAAACGTTTAGGTGTGCCGACGGAGTGGACCGGCCGAGGAGAGCCGACCGGCCACGCGCCGACCGAGGGGAAACGAGAGGTACCACCCACACTCTTAAGAGAGGCAGTACGTAAAGCGCTAGGACGGAAAGGTTTGGAGTTATGGACGCCCGGCCGCTAGTCGTTATCTAAGCGTGACGGCCGGCACGGGGGTACAGCGGAAAGGCCGCGAATGCGGGAAGCGGGTAACGCATTTCTTGTTACCTGTACCTTCTCCCCATACGTATATAGGAGCTAGGTACAGGTAACAGCTTTTCTGTTACCGCCTCCCGCTAAAGCGTCCCTTTCGCTGTCAGCGCTGCGTCTGGTCGAGAATCCCCGGCCCGAACGACTCGGCTAGGTGCGCGGGCGGCTCGGACAGCAGGTAAATGCCCTGGTACATCCAGCCCTTTCCCTTGCGCTGGACCTCGGTAACGCCGTTCGTCTTTAGGTGGTTCTTGACGTTGCTCGGGGAGAACTTGGCCGACTTATCGCCGTTGGCATCGCGCCACTCCTTCAGCTCCCGGTTGAAGTCGGACCGCTTTACCTCGCTCTTGTCGTCATAGGCGAAAACCTCCTCGACAAGGGGTCGCAGCGGGTCCACCTCCTCCTTGTGGTGGTCGGTCGCCGCTAGCACCGCCAGCGGGTCACGTAGCCCCTCGCTGTAGTACCGGACGGCACCGCGCACCACCCATGCGGCTACGCCCTCTCGCTCGGGCCCCTGAATGGTCGGCTCTAGGTCCGGGTCGCGCCGGTCGGCAAAGGAGACGCCGAAAAGCATTGCCTTAGTGCGGGCCCACAGCGCGGCTCCACCCGAGCCGAATTCCGGCAGGTAGTTGGTAGCGAGCACGATGGTAAACGTGGGGTCGAAAGAGAACACCTTTCCGTGAAGGTGTCGTGCGCTGATTCGGTCTCCGCCGCTCCAGTTCTTGAGTAGGGCGGTATTCATGGGGACGCCCTGGTTTCCCTCCTGCGCGACGATGAGCCGCTTTCCTCGCAGCGCTGCAACGTGCTCGGTGTGGACGGACTGCCCGCGTACGTTCTCAAAGATTGTGAACGGCACCTCATGCACCACGTCGTGCCCGAACACCTTTTGCATGGTGCGAATGGTGGTGCCCTTGCCGTTCCGGCCGTGCTCGCCGTACCAGACGCCTAGAGCGTGTTCTCGGACCTCGCCGGTAATCGCCATTCCTAGGAAGGTCTGGTAATAGCGCTGCATATCCGAGTCGTCGGGGAAGACTTCTTCCACAAATCGGAGCCAGCGCGGGCATTCGGCATCGGGCACGTAATCGACGTTCGCCGTCTGCGTGAGCATGTCGGCCGGATCATGGGGGCGGAGTTCGCCGGTGCGGAGATCAACCGTGCCGTTCCGGAATGTGAGTAGGTGCCGCTGTGCGTCTAGCTCATCGACCGTGGCGCGGAACTGTGGGAGAACCGCCATTTCCGAAACCATCGCGCGCCGCTGGTGATTTACAAGCATCTTGCTAGACGCAGCCGAGCACCAACCCATGTCGCTGGAGTTCTCGGCACCGTGGCGCATGAGCACTCGCGCAGCGTCCGTGATTGCCTGCATAGCCGCGCCGTCGTCGCCGGTTGCCTCCCATACGCGGCCATTCCATCGGTGCCACCCGACGTGCTGGACGTGTCGCAATTCGTGGGCGCACTGGTCGGCAACGAATCGAGCAAAGCTCACGTGCCGGACTTCGGGGTCAATGCTGAGTAGTTCGCGCTGGCGTGCCCAGTAGGCGTCATCAAAGGTGGTCACTTGTCGTTCTCCAGGAATGCGAGGGCGGCGGCGGTATTGCGGGCGGTTCGGTCACGACGCGGCTTGCTCTCGGGGGCGTCGGCCGTCCGGTGCGGGTCGGGGAAAATCAGGTCGCTTTGGGTAAGCGAGGTCACGCCCCAGTAGTTGAGGGTTTCTAGCCGCTCCTCGACCCATACAATGAGTGCGTCTACACGGGCGCGCTGCTTTTCCGCTTCGGTCATTTCAGTTTCCCTCTCGGGCTGTTCAGCGGTTGCGGTGATAGTGCGCGCAAACCTCTTCAACGAATTCGGGTGAGCGCATGGCAAGGGCGTACAAATATCTGGCACCGCTCCTCGCACCGTGCGCGTCCATAGCCCTTTTGGTTGGCGCGGCGTCGAACTCGCGAGTCAGCAAGTCGGTGATTTCGCGCAGCTCGATGACTATTTCGGCAGCACTCAGAGTTTGGTTTCGCCCCAGTAGGCGGACTGCCTCTCGGACCTGCCAGGGGTAGACGGGTCCGTATGTCTTACGCCGGTAGTAAGCGGCGTCACGGCATGAGCGACTGCACCACTTCGGACGCTGTCCTCTGCCGCTGTAGGTTTTGAGGGGCTGTCCGCATTCGCACTCGGCGCGCATGGGCGGACTCCTTTCCGGTGCATCGAAATCAGGGCCAAATGAAAGGCACCCTCACGGCGGAAGGTGCCTACGGTGTTGAGAGAGGTTGTGTGTAAAGAGCAGTAGCTGACGGACCGTCAGGACATCCGGCCGGCCGACCCCGGCCGCGCTCCTGTGTGGTCGTAGGCGGGCATGGAAAAGGGCCCGGCGGGAGTTATCCCACCGAGCCCTTGAGAACCGCTCAGCGCGCCTTACAGGCCGCCTCAGTCCTCCGTGTCGCCGTCGGCCACCGGCCGAACAAACTCAATCTTGATCCGGTCGGCCACCTTGTACCCGCCGCGCACTCGGCCTTGGTGTGAGTTCGCTACGGCCTTGACGGTTATCCGGCCCACGAACAGTTCAACGAACTTGCGCCGGTCGGCCATGTCCGCTGCTGCCCACCACGAACCCTTGCCCATTGGGCCCTCATCTCCCTCTAGCCAGTCATCAAGCGGGAGCTTGGTGGTTTCCGGGTCGGCCAGTTCCTCTAGCCGAGTCTCGGCCGCCTTGAGCCGTGCCTCGATTCGCCCTTTCTTTTCCTTGAACCGGCCGCGCCCCATCTGCCCCTCATAGAGACCAGCATCTAGGTCGTCGTAAAGGTCGCTTAGCGCGTTGTTCGCGTCGGCCCGCTCGGTTACCACTACGGTTCGCTCGGCGGCCGTCTCGGGGTTCTCCACGCTGCGGGAGAACATGCGCGTCGCCTCGGCCACAATCTCCAATTCCTCAGCGCTGGCCTCTCCACTCTCCACGCTGGCAATCACCGCGAAGATACGTCGGGCCACGTAGTCGTCCAGGTGGCTTTGCATGACCCTGTTGAGCCCCGAGTGTTCGCCGTTGGTCGCAATGGTCGTTCCTCGGGTGCAAAGGTAGATAGGTTTTTCGCCGCTGTTCTGCGCCTTTCCGGGCCTCCCACACTCACACACGAGGACCGGTTTCCGGGGAGCACTCCGGAGCCCGCTAAGGAGAGACGTTCCGTGGGCCACTCCCTCGCCCTGGCCCCGACTCAAGAGCCATTCCCGAATGACGAACCATTGCGCCGGAGGAATGATCGGCTCACAGATCATTTCGGGGCGGCCGTCCTCGTCCCGGACGATCCGGTATCCGATGAGTGTGCTAGTCCTGGTACCGTTTTCCCGAACTTTGTATATGGGTTCAGCCCGCATACCCGCAATTGCGGGGTTAAGCAGAATCCATTTCAGGGTCTTTACTTGCCAGACGGAATTCTTGCACTCCTTACCCTTGCGCTGTCCGCGCGTCTTGACGCGATTCGCGTTCATGTCGTCGCACAGCGCGGAAAGGGTGCCGGGGTTCCGCTGGCCAGGCTTGCGGGTAACCGGGTCGTTCATGTGCTTGAGGATCAGCGCCCCAATTCGGCGGAGGTTTGCGGCCTCGGCCTTATTGTGGACGAGACGCATAAGGTCGAGCTTTCCCTCTGCGTACTTCTCGCCGTCGAGACCGTACGGGGTTTGTCCCCCCAGCCACGACCCCTTGGCGCGCTGCGCTGCCTTTACGTCGCGGACTTTCTGCGACTTGACGGCCGACTCCTTATTGACGGCATCGAGCCGCATAAGCAGGTAGATCAGCGTCATCGTGTCGTTAGGCGGGAATACGCCCTCGCTGACGCTGACGATCGTGATTCCGAGCCGGTGAAGTTCGAACACTACCGGGCCAGCGTCGCGCAGTTCACGCCGAGAGAACCGGCTTACGTCGTAGACGATGAGGACGTTGAACGCTCCAGCGCGGGCAGCCGTGAGCATTTCCTCAAAGCCTTCGCGGTGTGCGTCCGGGTCCCATCCGGAAACGCCGATGTCCTGGTAGTGCCGGACGAACCGCGCGTTGAGTTCGGTGGAACGGGTCTCGTTGGTTGCGCGCTGTGTGAGGGGGGATGCCTCGGTCTTGTTGGTCTTGGCCGAGGACTGCCGTACGTAGCTGACGGCTACGGCCTCGGTGACTGGCCGGGCCAGGAAGCTAGCCGGAATGCCAGCGGGGGACGTGTCCAACACGCCTACTCCTAGGGGTCTCGTAGTGGACCCCTCGGGCCCGCCTCCCTAGGCAGAGAGCGCGCTCGTAAACCGTGGTACCTAAGTGGCGAACCCGAACGCATTGCCGAGAACCACGTTCGCGGTCTTGCGGCCCACTCCGGGCAGCGTCACCAGGTCCTCGATCCGGCCCGGCACCTCCCCGCCGAAGTTGTCCCGCAGGGCCTGCGAGAGGCCGAGCAGGGACCTCGACTTGGCCCGGAAGAACCCGGTCGGCCGGATCAGCTCCTCCAGATCCTCCGGGGCGGCCGCGGCCATGTCCTCGGGGGTCGGGTAGGCCGCGAAGAGGGCCGGAGTCGTCTGGTTCACCCGCAGGTCGGTGGTCTGGGCGGACAGCACCGTCGCGACGAGCAGCTCGAAGGGATTGCGGAAGTCGAGCTCCGGATGGGCGTACGGATAGATCTCGGCCAGTTCGCGGTTGATGCGCCGCGCCCTGCGCACCATGGCCAGGTGCGATTCCGACTTGGCCGACTTCGGTTTCTTGGCCGAAACTTTGCCCTGAGGGGTGGCCGCAGCCCTCGCGGACGTCTTCACTGGGACATGTTCGCCCACGGCAGAATTTTGGGGCTCCGTCACTCCGGCGGACCCCTTGGCCTGTGCTCTCACCGGCTTATTGGACACCCGGCCAGCCTAAGGCCGGCCGCTGACACCCGCCCGGACCTCAGGTAACACCACTCCGATTGGCCTCACGCCGCACAGCACGCCCGTCCGTCCGGCATCCTTGTGATTGATCGCACTGTTTGAGCCGTCCGGCAAAATGGGGAGCACGGTCCCCTGAGCTGGTCGACATAGGAGAGAGACTCGTGGACGACGTTCTGCGGCGCGCCCCGCTCTTCGCGGCGCTCGATGACGAGCAGGCCGCGGAGCTCCGCGCCTCCATGGGCGAGGTGACCCTCGCACGCGGTGACGCCCTGTTCCACGAGGGCGACCCCGGCGACCGGCTGTATGTCGTGACCGAGGGCAAGGTGAAGCTCCACCGCACCTCCCCCGACGGCCGCGAGAACATGCTGGCCGTCCTCGGCCCCGGCGAGCTGATCGGCGAGCTGTCGCTCTTCGACCCGGGCCCGCGTACCGCCACCGCCACCGCGCTGACCGAGGTCAAGCTCCTCGGCCTCGGCCACGGTGACCTCCAGCCCTGGCTCAACGCCCGGCCCGAGGTCGCGACCGCGCTGCTGCGCGCCGTCGCCCGCCGCCTGCGCAAGACCAACGACCAGATGTCCGACCTGGTCTTCTCCGACGTTCCCGGCCGTGTGGCGCGGGCGCTCCTCGACCTGTCGCGCCGCTTCGGCGTGCAGTCGGAGGAGGGCATCCACGTGGTGCACGACCTGACGCAGGAGGAGCTCGCACAGCTCGTCGGCGCCTCGCGCGAGACCGTGAACAAGGCCCTGGCCGACTTCGCGGGCCGCGGCTGGCTGCGCCTGGAGGCCCGTGCGGTCATCCTGCTGGACGTGGAGCGCCTCGCGAAGCGCTCCCGCTGACGCCGGCCACAGCCGTTCGTAGGGGTCCTGCCCACCCGGGCAGGACCCCTACGCGTCTTCCGGGCCCGACACCGCCCCCGTGGCTCTGCCTCCCGACGCACGGCGTCGGCTGGGCCGCCCCGGACCGGCGGCCAGGCACAGTGGAGTCATGGAGCACAGAGGGCTGGACGCGTACGGGTACTTCGAGCGTGAGGGGTCCCTCGGGCGGGTGCGGAGCGAGTTCAGGGCCGTCGTGGCGGCCGCGCGGACCCGGACCGCCGAGGCGTACGGCCGACGGCTGCACAGCGCGTACCTCTACGGGTCCGTGCCGCGCGGGACGGCCCGGCCCGGGCGGTCCGACCTCGACCTGCTGCTCGTCCTGCACCACGAGCCCTCCGACGAGGACCGGGACACCGCCGAGGTGCTCGCCCGCGGGCTCGACGAGGACTTCCCCGAGGTCGACGGCGTCGGCATCCTGCTCCAGGACAAGGTCGCCGTACTGAGCGAGGCGGAACGATTCGACCTGGGCTGGTTCCTCGCTTGCCTGTGCACCCCGCTGCTCGGGGCGGACCTGGCCGAGCACCTGCCGCGCTACCGGCCGGACAGCCTGCTCGCCCGCGAGACCAACGGCGACCTGGCCGAGCTGCTGCCCGGGTGGCGGACGCGGGTGCGGGAGGCCTCGACCCCCGAGGAGTACCGGACGCTGAGCCGGATCTTCTCCCGGCGCCTGGTGCGCACCGCCTTCACGCTGGTCATGCCGCGGTGGGGCGGTTGGACCAGCGACCTCGGCGAATCCGCGGAGATCTTCGGCAGGTACTACCCGCAGCGCGCGGCGCAGGTGGCGGCCGCGCCCGCCGTCGCACTGGATCCCGTCGCGGACCCCGAGGTCCTGCGCGGTTACGTCGAGGACCTCGGGCCGTGGCTGGCGGACGAGTACACGGCCCGGCACGGCACGAAGACACCGCGCCGGGGCTGACCCTCGGCCCGGGGCCGGATCAGGCCTTCTCGGCCTCGGCGAGGCGGTCGACGGCCAGCTTGGCCTCCGCCAGGCCCGCGCCGGTGATCCGGCGGTACTCCTTGATCGCCGAGATGTGCCGGTCGGCCCTGAGGTGGGCGCGTACCTCGTCCATCCCGGCCGGCTCCGGCTCCTCGATGCCGAAGTGGTCCAGCACCAGGGCCAGCCGGCGCTCCATGCGGTCCGCCTTGTTCTGGAGGCTCTGCACCCGCAGGGTCACCGTCGAGGTGATCCATCCGGCCGTCGCGACCAGCACGACCAACAGGAACACGGTGTTCATTCAGGCCCTCCCGGGATCAGTCCGTGATCTTGAAGGTACTCCAGCTGCGCCCGGACGGACCATTCCGCGGCCGGCCACAGGGAGCGGTCCACGTCCGCGTAGACCTGGGCGACGACCGCCTCCGGGGTCAGGCAGCCGTTCTCGACGGCGGTCTCGACCTGGGCGAGCCGGTGGGCGCGGTGGGCCAGGTAGTACTCGACGGCGCCCTGCGCGTCCTCCAGGACCGGCCCGTGGCCCGGCAGGACGGTGTGCACCCCGTCGTCCACGGTGAGCGAGCGCAGGCGGCGCAGGGAGTCCAGGTAGTCCCCGAGGCGGCCGTCGGGGTGGGCGACGACGGTGGTGCCGCGGCCCAGGATCGTGTCGCCGGTCAGCACGGCCCGGTCGGCGGGCAGGTGGAAGCAGAGCGAGTCGCTGGTGTGGCCGGGGGTCGGCACCACACGCAGTTCCAGCCCGCCGGTCCGGATCACGTCCCCGGCGGCCAGGCCCTCGTCACCGAGGCGCAGGGCCGGATCCAGGGCGCGGACCTTCGTACGGGTGAGCTCGGCGAAGCGACCCGCGCCCTCGGCGTGGTCGGGGTGGCCGTGGGTGAGCAGGGTGAGGGCGATCCGCTTGCCCGCCTGCTCGGCGGTGGCGATGACCGCCCGCAGGTGTATGTCGTCCAGCGGGCCGGGGTCGATCACGACGGCGAGGTCGGAGCCGGGCTCGGACACCAGCCAGGTGTTGGTGCCGTCGAGGGTCATCGCGGAGGCGTTGGGAGCCAGGACGTTCACCGCGCGGGCGGTCGCCGGGCCGGAGGTGACGACTCCGCGGGGCTGTCCGGGCAGTGCGGCAGCGTCGGTCATGCGGGGCCTCCGGTACCTGTGGGGCCCGCGGGACGTCCGGGGCGGACGCGCTTGGTGAACTCGTCGTGCCCCGGCCAGCTGAGCACCAGCTCGCCGTCCTCCAAGGTCGCCTGGGCCAGCACCGGGGCGAGGTCCTGCTCGGCCGCGGCGGCGAGCGCGCCCGCGGCGCTCCCGTACGGCTCCAGCGACCGCAGCGTGGAGATGGTGGGCGGCATCATCAGCAGCTCGCCCTTGTCGTACCCGGCGGCCGCGTCGACGGGGCGGATCCACACGGTCCGGTCGGCCTCGGTGGAGGCGTTGCGGGTGCGCTGGCCCTCGGGGAGGGCGGCGACGAAGAACCAGGTGTCGTAGCGGCGCGGCTCGAACTCCGGGGTGATCCAGCGCGCCCACGCCCCGAGCAGGTCCGAGCGCAGCCGCAGGCCGCGGCGGTCGAGGAACTCCGCGAAGGACAGCTCCCGCGCCACGAGGGCCTGCCGGTCGGCCTCCCAGTCGTCTCCGGTGGTGTCACCGACGATCTCGTCCGGGGTCCGACCGGCGAGCAGGACGCCCGCCTCCTCGAAGGTCTCCCGTACGGCGCCGCAGACGATGGCCTGGGCCGTGAGGGGATCGGTTCCGAGCCGGGCCGCCCAGTCCTCCCGGGAGGGACCCGCCCAGCCGACCTGGTGCTCCTCGTCGCGCGGATCGACCCCGCCACCCGGATAGGCGTACGCGCCTCCGGCGAAGGCCATGGAGGCCCGCCTGCGCAGCATGTGTACGGCGGGACCGTCGGGGGTGTCGCGCAGGAGCATCACGGTGGCGGCGCGCCGCGGCTCCACCGGGACGAGCGAGCCGTCCGCGAGCGCGCGGATGCGGTCGGGCCACTCCGGCGGGTACCACTGGCCTCCGGCGGGGGGCTGCTGCTGACCATGCTGACCATTCGGCATGGCCGGATGCTACGGCCATCCGGCCCGATGTTCGAGGGTCCCCCGTCGCGGGTGGCCGACACGGTCGGCCGGCGCGGGTGGCTCGCACGGGCGATCCGGCCCCGGGGCGGCACGCGGGACGGGCCGGGAACCGCGCGGTGCGCGACCCGGCCCGTCCCTGCGAAACCCTCCCCGAAGGGATCAGGCTCCGGCGACCAGCTCCACCTGGATCTCGACCTCGACCGGGGCGTCCAGCGGCAGGACCGCCACGCCGACGGCGCTGCGGGCGTGGACGCCCTTCTCGCCGAGGACCTCGCCCAGCAGCTCGCTCGCACCGTTCAGCACGCCGGGCTGGGCCGTGAAGTCGGGGGCGGAGGCGACGAAGCCGACGACCTTCACGACACGCGCGATCTTGTCGAGGTCACCGACGACCGACTTGACGGCGGCCAGGGCGTTCAGCGCGCAGATCGCCGCCAGCTCCTTGGCCTGCTCCGCCGAGACCTCGGCGCCGACCTTGCCGGTGATCGGCATGCTGCCCTTGACCATCGGGAGCTGGCCCGCGGTGAAGACGTACGAGCCCGACCGCACGGCGGGCTGGTACGCGGCCAGCGGCGGGACGACGCCCGGGAGCGTCAGGCCGAGCTCGGCCAGCTTCGCCTCTACAGCGCTCATGCCTTCTCCCGCTTGAGGTAGGCCACGAGCTGCTCGGGGTTGTTCGGGCCGGGCACGACCTGGACGAGCTCCCAGCCGTCCTCGCCCCAGGTGTCCAGGATCTGCTTGGTGGCGTGAACCAGCAGCGGGACCGTCGCATATTCGAACTTCTTGGTCATGGGAGCGAGGGTAGTGCCTGTCGTGCGGGCCGCATGCCGCCCCCGGAACCGACGGCCGGACACCTCACCCGGGCAGGCGCCGGGCCGCCCCGACCCGGACCCCGACCGGGCCAGGGCGCGGACCCCGAGCAGGTCCGCACCGGGCCCCGAACCGGCCCCGACCCGGCCGATCCGGGCCGGACGTAACGGAGCTCACCCCCGAACACTCCGGCAGAACCACCCGGCACCCCCGGAGTCGAACCCGAGGAATTAGGCTCGGACGCTGTGAGCAGGCTCCAGGTGGTCAGCGGCAAGGGCGGCACCGGCAAGACCACGGTCGCCGCAGCACTCGCGCTTGCCCTCGCACGCGAGGGCGGCCGGACTCTTCTGGTGGAGGTCGAGGGCAGGCAGGGGCTCGCGCAGCTCTTCGGCGCCGAGGCACTCCCCTACGAGGAACGGAAGATCGCCGTGGCGCCCGGCGGGGGCGGTGAGGTCTACGCGCTCGCCATCGACGCCGAACGGGCGCTGCTGGACTACCTCCAGATGTTCTACAAGCTCGGCTCGGCAGGCCGCGCGCTCAAGAAGCTCGGCGCCATCGACTTCGCGACGACCATCGCCCCCGGACTGCGCGACGTGCTGCTGACCGGCAAGGCGTGCGAGGCGGTGCGGCGCAAGGACAAGGCCGGCCGGTACGTCTACGACCACGTGATCATGGACGCGCCGCCGACCGGACGGATCACCCGGTTCCTGAACGTCAACGACGAGGTGGCGGGCCTGGCCCGGTTCGGGCCGATCCACAACCAGGCCCAGGCCGTCATGAAGGTCCTCAAGTCCCCCGAGACGGCCGTGCATCTGGTCACCCTCCTGGAGGAGATGCCCGTCCAGGAGACCGCGGACGGCATCGAGGAACTGCGCGGGGCCGGCCTGCCGGTCGGGCGGGTCATCGTGAACATGGTCCGACCGCACCATCTCGACGAGGACACCCTGCGCACCGCGGCCGGCGACCACCGCGCCGAGGTGGCGAAGTCGCTGTCCCGGGCGGGGCTCGGCGGGGCACGCCGCGGCGGGCTGGCCGAGCGGCTGGTGGACCCGCTGCTCACGCAGGCCGGCGAGCACGCGAGCCGGGTGGAGCTGGAGCGCGCGCAGCGCTCCGTACTGGCGGGGCTGGACCTGCCGACGTACGAACTGCCGCTGCTCGGCGCGGGGATGGATCTGGCCGGGCTCTACGCGCTGGCCAAGGAATTGCGGAAGCAGTCGGTGGCCGAATGAGCGAGGGGGTGGACACCGTGGGCATGGACACTCCGCCGCGGCTGGCGGTCGACCGGCTGTTGGACGACCCGGAGACCCGGATCATCGTGTGCTGCGGGGCGGGCGGGGTCGGCAAGACCACCACGGCCGCCGCGCTCGGCGTACGGGCGGCCGGGCGCGGGCGCAAGGCCGTCGTGCTCACCATCGACCCGGCGCGGCGGCTCGCGCAGTCGATGGGGATCGGCTCGCTGGACAACACCCCGCGCAAGGTGGAGACCGTAGGGGCGGGCGACGGCGAACTGCACGCCATGATGCTGGACATGAAGCGGACGTTCGACGAGATCGTCGAGGCGCACGCGGACGGCGAGCGGGCCCAGGCCATCCTCGCCAACCCCTTCTACCAGTCCCTGTCGGCCGGCTTCGCGGGCACGCAGGAGTACATGGCGATGGAGAAGCTGGGGCAGCTGCGGGCCCGGGACGACTGGGACCTGATCATCGTCGACACTCCGCCGAGCCGGTCCGCGCTGGACTTCCTGGACGCGCCCAAACGGCTCGGGTCCTTCCTGGACGGGAAGTTCATCCGGGTGCTGATGGCTCCGGCCAAGGTGGGCGGCCGGGCCGGGATGAAGTTCCTGAATGTCGGTATGTCGATGATGACCGGCACCCTCAGCAAGCTGATGGGGGCCTCGCTGCTGAAGGACGTCCAGACCTTCGTGGCCGCGATGGACACGATGTTCGGCGGCTTCCGCACGCGCGCGGACGCCACCTTCCGGCTGCTGCAGGCTCCCGGCACGGCCTTCCTGGTGGTCGCCGCGCCCGAGCCGGACGCCCTGCGCGAGGCGGCGTACTTCGTGGAGCGGCTGGCCGCCGAACGCATGCCGCTGGCCGGTCTGGTACTGAACCGGGTGCACGGCAGTGGCGCCGACCAGCTGTCCGCCGAGCGGGCGTTGGCCGCGGCAGAGAATCTTGAAGAAGGCGGCATTGTCGATCAGGAGTCCGGGAAAGCTGGACTTCGTGACTCGGGCGCGGAACCCTCCGAGCCCACCGAAACCACCCGGACCGCGAACCCTCCCGAGACAGGCTCCCCCGGCACCGAAGGCGATACCGCGGTCGTCGACCGGATCACGGCAGGACTGCTGCGCCTGCACGCGGAACGCATGCAGGTGATCGCGCGTGAACAGCGCACACGCGATCGCTTCACCTCACTGCACCCCGAAGTGGCGGTGGCAGAAGTGGCCGCCCTGCCCGGCGATGTGCACGACCTCGCCGGGCTACGGGCCATCGGAGAACGACTCGCGGCCGGGGTACCGGCCGGAGCGTAGGCGTTCGTACGTCGTGGCGGCCGTGTGATCTACCCGGCTGCCGCGTATGTCTCGTACGACACGTCGATCTCCGCGTCTGCATCCATGGTGAGGATGCCCGTGCTGCGCTCGTACTCCGTACGTGCGGTTTCGAGCAGCCGTCGCCACGAGGTGACGGTGGGACGCCGGCGCAGCAGCGCACGTCGTTCCCGCTCGGTCATTCCGCCCCACACGCCGAACTCGACACGGTTGTCGAGCGCGTCGGCCAGGCACTCGGTCCGCACCGGACATCCGGTGCACACCGCCTTGGCCCTGTTCTGTGCCGCTCCTTGAACGAATAGTTCATCCGGATCGGTAGTGCGGCAGGCTGCCTGCGCACTCCAGTCGGTAACCCAGCCCATCCCGGCGCCGTCCTCTCCCGAATCGAGGCTCCCCCACGGCGGTAGCGGCATATTCACCGCTGCCAGTTGAGGACGTTACGGAAGGCGAGCACAGTGCAACACCCCCGACGGGCCCAATCTTGAATGGTCCGAACGGACTATGGGTAAGCGGCAGATCACCCGACGGAGTGATCCGACGACATGCCCGACCATTGCGGCAATTCGGGTGTAATCACCTGTTCGACTTCAGCAGAGGGGCTAGATTCGGACATGTGTCCACCCCATTCGGGAAGGGTGAAAATCAAGCCGAGGGGTTGATGTCGCACCACACTGCTGTGACAGTTGGGGACAGCTTAGGCCAAGGCATTCGCGTGTGTCCGGCGAATGAGAACGTAGGCTGCCCCCTATGGGAAAGAAGCGCTCGGGCGGCGGGCTCACGGGGAGCCAGCAGGCCGCCAAGTTCCTCGGAGTGTCCGTCCTCTCCGGGGTGGTACTGGCCGGCATGGCGATTCCGGCCGCAGGCGCCCTGGGCCTGGCGGCCAAGGGGACGGTCGAGGGATTCGATGAGATTCCGGCCAATCTCAAGACTCCGCCGCTGAGTCAGCGGACCACGATTCTGGACGCCGAGGGTGGCACGATCGCCACCGTCTATTCGCGCGACCGTCAGGTGGTCCCGCTCACGGCGATCTCCCCGTACATGCAGAAGGCCATCGTCGCCATCGAGGACTCGCGTTTCTACGAGCACGGCGCGGTCGACCTCAAGGGCATCCTGCGCGCGGTCAACCGCAACGCGCAGGAAGGCGGAGCCGCGCAGGGCGCCTCCACCCTCACCCAGCAGTACGTGAAGAACGTGTTCGTCGAAGAAGCCGGCGACGACGAGACCAAGGTGCGCGAGGCCCAGGAGAAGAGCCTCGGCCGCAAGATCCGCGAGCTGAAGTACGCGATCCAGGTCGAGGAGGAGCTCGGGAAGAAGAAGATCCTCGAGAACTACCTCAACATCACCTACTTCGGCCAGCAGGCGTACGGAATCGAATCCGCCGCCCAGCGCTACTTCAGCAAGCCGGCCAAGGATCTGACGCTGGAGGAGTCCGCGCTGCTCGCGGGCGTCGTGCAGTCGCCGAGCCGGTACGACCCCGTGAACGACGCGCAGGAAGCGACCAAGCGCCGCAACATCGTCCTGCAGCGGATGGCCGACACCAAGGACGTCTCCCAGGCGGAGGTGGACGCGGCGAAGGCGAAGCCGGTCACCCTCAAGGTGACCAAGCCCAAGAACGGCTGCATCACCGCCGTCAAGGGCGCGGGCTTCTTCTGCGACTACGTGCGCAACTCCTTCCTGACCGACACGGCCTTCGGCAAGACGCGCGAGGACCGGGCGAAGGTCTGGAACCAGGGCGGCCTGACGGTGCGCACCACCCTGGACCCGCAGTCGCAGGACGCGGCCAACGAGTCGATCAAGGATCACGTCTACCAGGAGGACTCGATCGCGACGGCTGTGACCATGGTCCAGCCGGGCACCGGCCGGGTGCTGGCGATGGGTCAGTCCAAGCCGTACGGCTTCGGGAAGAACGAGACGCAGATCAACTACTCCGTGGACAAGCGGATGGGCGGCTCGAACTTCGGCTTCCAGGTCGGCTCGACCTTCAAGCCGTTCATCGCCGCGGCCGCCATAGAGCGGGGCATGCCGGCGACCAAGGTGTACCAGGCGCCGAACAAGATGGAGTACCCGACGCCGATCCCGCGCTGTGACGGCAGCCAGTGGCTGAACCTGCCGATCAACGGCAAGATCCAGACGGCGAAGAACGAGACCGAGGACGAGGTCGGTCCGTACGCGCTGCGGACGGCGATGGAGAAGTCCATCAACACGTACTTCGTCGAGATGATCGGCGAGATCGGCCTCTGCCCGGTGACGGAGATGACGCAGAAGCTCGGCGTGGTCCCGGCCGACGGCTCCAAGATCCCCGAGTCCCCGTCGATCGCGCTCGGCTCCGCCGAACTCTCCCCGCTGACGATGGCCAACGCGTACGCGACCTTCGCCAACCGCGGCGTCTACTGCACCCCGGTCGCCATCGAGTCGATCACGGACGCGCACGGCAAGGCGCTCGCGGTGCCGAAGTCCAAGTGCGAGCGGGCGATGGCCACCGAGACGGCCGACACCATCAACACCCTGCTGCGCGGAGTGGTCGACTCCGGTACCGGTGAGCGGGCCGGTCTGAGCGACCGCGACAGCGCCGGCAAGACCGGTACGACGGACGAGCGCTACAACGCCTGGTTCGTCGGCTACACGCCGAACCTCTCCGGCGCGGTGTGGGTCGGCTCGGGCGGCGCGAAGAAGATCACGATGGAGAACATCGTCATCGGCGGCAAGCCCTTCGACAAGGTCTTCGGTGGCGGTCTGCCCGGCCCGATCTGGAAGGACGCGGTCAGCGGCGCGCTCTCCGGCCGCGAGTCGGGGAACTTCGTCACGGTCGGCATCCCGGAGCCGACCGTCCCCTCCGGCGGCCCGCGCGGGAACAAGCCGCCCACGACGACCCCGAGCCGACCCGGCAAGCCCGGCGGTGACGGCAAGCCGGGTGGACGGCCCGGCGGCCAGACCGGCGGAGCCAACGGAGGCACCAACGGCGGCGCCACGGGTGGAGCCACGGGCGGCGCGGGCGGCGGCGTCGAGCCGCAGCCCCCGTTCCCCGGACTCACCGAGGGAGTGATCGGCGGCCGCGACGACCAGTAGCGGTCGACGCACAGCACGACATGCGAAAGGGGAGGGCCCCGGCCGACACGGCCGGGGCCCTCCCCTTCTTGCGGGTCTTGTGCTTCGTGGACCTACGAGAGCTGCTGCTTGACGACGGCGGCGACACGCCCGCCCTCCGCCAGCCCGGCGACCTTCGGGTTCACGAGCTTCATGACGGCACCCATCGCGCGCGGCCCCTCGGCACCTGCGGCCTTGGCCTCCTCGACGGCCTGCGCCACGATCGCCACGAGCTCGTCGTCGCTGAGCTGCTTGGGCAGGTACGTGTCGAGGAACTCGCCCTCCGCGGTCTCGCGCGCGGCCTGCTCGGGACGGCCGCCCTGGGCGAAGGCATCCGCGGCCTCACGGCGCTTCTTCGCCTCCTTGGCGATCACCTTGAGGACTTCCTCGTCGGAGAGCACACGTGCCTCCTTGCCCGCGACCTCCTCCTTGGTGATGGCGGAGAGGGTCAGGCGCAGCGTGGACGAGTGCAGCTCGTCGCGCGCCCTGATGGCGGTCGTGAGGTCTTCCTGGAGCTTGGCCTTGAGCGTGGTCATGGATGTGAGTCTGCCAGGTGCGGGGGCGGTGGCGCTCATCCGTTTTCCGGGTCTGAGACGATGGGTCCATGCGTGCGCGTTACGGAGTACCCCTGAAGGCGGCTGCCGGAATCGCTGCGGTGGGGGCCGCGGGTGTGGCCTATGCCGCCGGTTTCGAGGCACGGTCCTTCCGCCTGCGCCGGGTCACGGTGCCTGTCCTTCCCCAGGGGATGCGCCCGCTGCGCGTGCTCCAGGTCTCCGACATCCACATGGTCGGCGGACAGCGCAAGAAACGTGCCTGGCTGCAGTCCCTGGCCGGCCTGCGCCCCGACTTCGTCGTGAACACCGGCGACAACCTCTCCGACACCGAGGGCATCCCCGAGCTGCTCGACTCCCTCGGCCCCCTGATGTCCTTCCCCGGCGTGTACGTCTTCGGGTCGAACGACTACTACGGACCGCGGCTGCGCAACCCCGGGCGCTACCTCCTCGAGAAGGCCCAGGGCCGGCACGGGCTGAACGGCAACAAGCCGGTCGTCGGCGCCGTCCACAACCCGTGGGAGGAGATGCGGGACGCCTTCGACGCGGCCGGCTGGCTGAACCTCACCAACACCCGGGGACGCCTGAAGCTGGACGGCCTGGAACTGGCCTTCACCGGACTCGACGACCCGCACATCAAGCGGGACCGCTACGCGCAGGTCGCCGGCGGCCCGGAGGTGGACGCGGACTTCTCGATGGCGGTGGTGCACGCCCCGTACCTGCGCGTCCTGGAGTCCTTCACGGCCGACCGGTACCCGCTGATCCTCGCGGGCCACACGCACGGCGGGCAGCTGTGCATCCCCTTCTACGGGGCGCTCGTCACCAACTGCGACCTGGACACGAAGCGGGTGAAGGGGCTCTCCACGCACGAGGCCGAGGGCAATCGCGCGTACCTGCACGTCTCGGCGGGCTGCGGCACCAACCGGTTCACCCCGGTCCGCTTCGCCTGCCCGCCGGAGGCGACGCTCCTGACCCTGACCCCGAAGGGGTAATACGCCGCGGGGATGACCGCCCCGTCGCGCCTCGTCCCGGTGGTGTTCCGCGCCCTGGTCTGCGCCGCGGCCGTGGTGGGGGTGGTCATCGACTGCGCGTACGGGAGCGTGCCCGTCGTCCTGAGCTACTTCACGATCTGGACGAACATCCTGGTCGCGGTCGTGCTCGGGTCGTCGGCGGCGCGCGCCTGGCGGCGCCGGCCCGACGTCGCTCCCCTCTACCGGGGCGGGGTCCTGCTCTTCATCCTGATCACCGGACTCGTCTTCCACCTGGTCCTCGCCAACCCCTCCAGCCCCTTCAACGTGGTCGCGGAGCTCGACCGGCTGACCGGCGCCAGGGCCGTCGCCAACCAGCTCCTCCACACGGTCACGCCGGCCGGTGCCCTCCTGGACTTCCTCCTCCTGACGACCCCGCGCACCCTGCGCCCGCGCCACGCCGCCCAGTGGTTGGCCTACCCGCTGACGTACGTGACCTTCGCGCTGCTGCGCGGCGCCCTGCTCGCCCCCGACAGCGCGCGCCGGTACACGTACCCCTTCATCGACGCGGCCCGGTACGGCTACGCCCGCGTGACCCTGAACGCCCTGGTCCTGGGCGCCGCCTTCTACGCCCTCGGCCTCGCCCTGGTCGCGGCGGACCGCTTCCGCCCGACGCCTCCCCTGGCCCCGCGACCGCTCCGCGAAAACCGGATTTCGTCTCCGGCGAGAGGTCCGCTAAAGTAATCGATGTCGCCAGGGCAGCAAGCGCTGCAAGGCGGCGATCGGGGTGTAGCGCAGCTTGGCAGCGCGCTTCGTTCGGGACGAAGAGGTCGTGGGTTCAAATCCCGCCACCCCGACAGCTGAAACACCAGGTGAGAGCCGGTGCAGGGAAACCTGCACCGGCTCTTTCTGCGTCTGGCGTGACCAGGGGAGCCCGTAGTCGCCGTCGTCAGTAGGGGCGCGGGGACATGATGTGCGGTTCGATGGCCGGGGCCTCGAAGATGCAGCGCGGTACGCCCGGCCCGGGTGTCGCGCGGACGGAGACCTGTATCGGTGGATCCGTCGGCAGCTCGACGCGCACGGTCACGGGGTGGTCGTCGTGCGTCGTGGCGTGTCCGGTCTCCTTGCCGTCGACCAGTACCTCCACGACGGCGGTGTGCCCGGTCTGGACCGTGGCGCTGACCGAGTGCCCGTCGTGGTCGATGTGGAAGTGATGGCGCCGACCCATGAGATCGCCTCCCGGCAGTAACCCCTCACGACCAGGGTAGCCACGGGAGCGCGGGACGGCCCTGTTCCGCGCCGGCGACCGCACCGACATCCAGCGCAAGATCTACGACGCCGTGTACGAGGCCCAGGAAGCCGGCATCCAGGCCGTCGGGCCGGGGGCCAAGTATCAGGACTTCCACCACTCCGCGCAGCGCGTGCTGGCCGAGAAGCTCGTCGAGTGGGGCCTGCTGGAGGGCCCGGTCGAGCGGGTCCTGGAACTGGGCCTGCAGCGCCGCTGGACCCTGCACGGCACCGGCCACATGCTCGGCATGGACGTCCACGACTGCGCCGCCGCCCGCCGCGAGGCGTATGTGGACGGCACCCTGGAGCCGGGCATGTGCCTCACCGTCGAGCCGGGTCTCTACTTCCAGGCCGACGACCTCACGGTGCCCGAGGAATACCGCGGCATCGGCGTCCGCATCGAGGACGACATCCTCGTCACCGAGGACGGCAACCGGAACCTGTCCAAGGGCCTGCCCCGCACCTCGACCGACGTCGAAGCCTGGATGGCACGCCTGAAGGGCTGACCCGTCTCACCGCTCCTCGGGAGCGGCGAGTTCGGCGAGTTCGGCACGGGCCAGGGCGAGGAAGGCCGCGGAGGGCCGGGCCGGCACGGCGCGCGCCTCGGCGAGGTCGTCGAGGTGGTCGAGGACCGCGCCGAGGGTGGTGAAGGGGCCGATCGGGCGGAGCAGCCACAGGCGCCCACGCGGCCGGGGTGGGAGCCCGAGCTCGGCGAGGGCCTCGTCGGCCTCGCGGTCGAGGTCCCGGAGGTCGGGCTCGGGCAGCGGGGCGCACTCCACGCCGGTGATGTGGCCGTGGCCGTCCAGGGCGGTGTCCACCGCCCAGTGGGTGGAGCGGTCGGGAATCCAGGTGCGGTCCGCCGGGGGCCAGACGTACGGGAGGAACACCCAGCGCAGGTCCTCGGGCGCAGGCTCCCAGCCGAGCACCTCCAGCTCCCGCATCTCGGGCAGCCGGTCCGGCTCCAGTTCGCTGCGGCCGGTGCGGCGCAGTGCGAGCGGGTGCGGTGTTCCGTCCTCGTCCCACGACATGCGGGCACGCTATCCGACCCGGTGACCGATATGTGTGACCCGCAGCGACGCGACCGCCGCCGCGGGCCCCCGCCCACGCCCGCCCACGCCCGCCTACGCCCGCATCCGGTCCAGCGGGTTGGCCGCGATCCGGGTGGCCGCTCCGCCGGCCACGTACGCGGCCGCCGCGCACGCGGGCTTGCGGGCGGCCTGGTCCTCGACGAGCGCGAGGAACGCGGCGCCGAAGTCGCCCCGAGGGTAGGCGGCCAGGAGGTCGGCGGTGAAGGCGGGATCGAACTCGGCGACGCGCAGGCCCGAGACGTCCGCGCTCGTACCGACCTGCAGCAGGTGGCTCTCCACGTCCTCGGCGGCGCTCACGTCGTCCCGCATGTGCAGCACGATGATCTCCTCGGCGCGCGCCCGACGGGACGCGGGCCAGCCCAGGCCCGCCGTCAGGACCCGCGCGACATGGCCGCCCGCCTCCTCGAAGGGCAGGGTGTGGCTGTCGAAGGGCGGGGTCAGGCCCAGATCGTGCACCAGGGCACTGACGTAGAGGAGTTCCTCGTCGTACGCCAGCCCGTGCTGCCGCGCGTACCGGGCCCCGAAGGCGAAGGACCGGACCGAGTGGTTCAGGAGGTCGGTGTCCGCGTACTCCGAGGCGATCTCGTGCGCGGCGCGGGCCGATGCGGTGTCAAGTGTCCACGTCTTCATGGGGCGTCAGCGTAGGCGTCGGCTGAAGTCGATCTCGGACGGGGGCTCCCCCGGCCAGTTCAGCCGGGTCGGGGCGGGCGGGGTCTCGGCGAGGACGGTGCCGCGCGAGACGACGTACCGCGGGCGGACCTGGCGGCGGATCGCCTCCTCGGGCGACGGGGCCGGGAGCAGCACGAACGAGGCGGGGGCGCCGGCGGTGATCCCGTACTCCGTCTCCGCGAGGCCGAGCACCCGCGCCGCACGCTCCGTCACCATCGAGAAGGCCAGCGGGATCTCGTCGGCGCCGGTGAGCTGGGCGGCGTACAACCCGACGAGGGCGGTCTGCAGGGGGTTGGCGGTGCCCAGCGCGTTCCAGGGGTCCATCACGTCGTCGTGGCCGAAGGCGACGTTGACCCCGGCCGCCAGCATCTCCTTGACCTGGGTGAGGCCGCGCCGCTTGGGATAGGCGTCGAAGCGGCCCTGGAGGCCGAGGTTGGCGAAGGGGTTGGAGACCAGGTTGATGCCGGAGCGGGCGAGCAGGCGCTGGAGTTTGAAGCTGTACGCGCCGTTGTAGGAGCCCATGGCGGTGGTGTGCGAGGCCGTGGCGCGCCCGCGCAGCCCCGAGCGCAGGGCGAGGGTGGCGAGCAGTTCCACGAAGCGGGACTGTTCGTCGTCGATCTCGTCGCAGTGCGCGTCCACCCGCAAGCCGTGTTCCTCGGCCAGCGCGAAGGCCGTGTGCAGGGAGGCCAGGCCGTCCTCGCGGGTGTCCTCGAAGTGCGGGATCGCGCCGACGACGTCCGCGCCGCGGGCGACGGCCTCGCGCAGCAGCCCCTCGCCGCCCGGGAAGGAGACGATGCCCTCCTGCGGGAAGGCCACGATCTGCAGGGTCATGAAGTCCCGGACCCGGTCGCGTACCTCCAGCAGCGCCTCGAGTGCGGTGAGGTCCGGGTCGGTGATGTCGCAGTGGGTCCGCACGTGCAGCACCCCGTGGGCGGCCTGCCAGCGCAGCACCTCCGTGGCGCGCGCGATCACGTCCTCGCGGGTCAGGGTCCGCTTGCGCTCGCTCCAGCACGCGATGCCCTCCCAGAGGGTGCCGGAGGCGTTGGGGCGGGGCTCGCCGACGGTCAGCGCCGTGTCGAGGTGGATGTGCGGCTCGACGAAGGGAGGCGTGAGGAGGCCGCCGTGGGCCTCGACGAGGATGCCGGTGGCCGGTGGTTCCTTCTGGTCGTCGTACGGGATCACCCGCGCGATGCGGCCGTCCTCCGCGACCTCGACGTCGGACAGGCCGTGGGTGTGCAGCAGCCGGGCGCCCCGGACGATCATCCGCATGACGCCAGCCTAGACAGACCTCCGGCGGAGCGGGCCTAGCCGCGCTTGGCCTGCGCCTTCTGCTGCATGCCGCGCGTCTTCGCGGCGGTGCTGTGCATGTCCCGGACCGCTGCCTTGGCACGGGCCTCGGCTGCCGTGTTCTTCGCCAGCGCGCGCTCGGAGTCCTGGTGGCTGTGGTGGCCGGTGCGGGCCTTCTTGGCCATGATCGTTCCTCCTCGGACGTGACGGCCGACGCGTTCCACTCTCCGCCCGTTCCCGGCGGTCGGCATCCCGGGGAGCGCTGCGGCCACAATGGGGCGCATGACCAGCGACAGCGAGATGACCCCCGACATGCCCGACTGGGAGAAGCGGTTCCGGGCACCGCGCGTCGGGCTCCCCGACTGGGCCGAGGACGCCCCGGACCGTTCCCTCTTCGTCTCCAACGCGACCGGAACCTTCGAGATCTACGCGTGGGACCGTGCCACCGGCGAGCAGCGGCAGGCCACCGACCGCCCCAACGGCACCACCGACGGCACCCTCTCCCCCGACGGCGAGTGGATCTGGTGGTTCTCCGACACCGACGGCGACGAGTTCGGCACCTGGGTGCGCCAGCCCTTCGCGGGCGGCCCCGACGAACCGGCCACCCCGGGCCTGGAGCCCTCGTACCCGGCCGGGCTGGCCATCGGGCGGGACGGGACGGCGGTCGTGGGGCGCTCCACCGACGAGGACGGCTCGACCGTGCACGTGGTCCGGCCGGACGGCTCCGCGCCCACCGTGATCTACCGGCACCGGGAGTCGGCCGGCGTCGGCGACCTGTCCCGCGACGGCACCCTGGTGGCCGTCGAGCACACCGAGCACGGCGACGCGATGCACTCCGCCCTGCGCGTCCTGGCCCTGGACGGGAGCACCGTCGCCGAGCTGGACGACACCCGGGGCGGGTCCGAGGAGCTGGGCCTGGAGGTCCTCGGTTTCGCGCCGGTCGTGGGCGACACCCGGCTGCTCGTCGGTCACCAGCGGCGCGGCCGCTGGGAGCCGATGGTCTGGGACGTGGCCACCGGCGCCGAGCAGGAGCTCGCGATCGACCTGCCGGGCGACGTCAGCGCCGAGTGGTACCCGGACGGGTCCGCGCTGCTGGTCGCGCACAGCTTCGAGGCGCGCAGCGAGCTGTGGCGCTACGATCTGGCCGCGCGGGAGCTCGTCCGCGTGGATACGCCTGCGGGGTCGGTGTCGGGAGCCACCGCACGGCCCGACGGGACGGTGGAGTACCTGTGGTCCTCGGCCGCCGAGCCCTCGACGGTACGGTCCACCGCGGGCGGGATCGTGCTGGATCCGCCCGGCTTCCGGGCGCCCGGTTCGGTGCCGGTCCAGGACGTGTGGGTGGAGGGCCCGGGCGGGCGGATCCACGCGCTGGCGCAGCGGCCGGCGGGGCACGGCGAGGGCCCCTTCCCGACGATCTTCGAGATCCACGGCGGGCCGACCTGGCACGACAGCGACTCCTTCGCGTCGGCCCCGGCGGCCTGGCTGGACCACGGCTTCGCCGTGGTGCGGGTCAACTACCGCGGCTCGACGGGATACGGCCGCGAGTGGACCGACGCCCTCAAGCACCGGGTCGGGCTGATCGAGCTGGAGGACATCGCGGCGGTCCGGGAGTGGGCGGTCTCATCCGGCCTCGCGGACCCGGCGCGCATGGTGCTCTCGGGCGGTTCCTGGGGCGGGTACCTGACGCTGCTGGGCCTGGGCACGCAGCCCGACGCCTGGGCCGTGGGCCTGGCCGCCGTACCGGTCGCGGACTATGTGACGGCCTACCACGACGAGATGGAGGCGCTGAAGGCGCTGGACCGCACCCTCTTCGGCGGTACCCCGGAGGAGGTCCCGGACCGGTTCGAGGCGTCCTCGCCGCTGACGTACGTGGACGCCGTGACGGCGCCGGTCCACATCGCGGCCGGGGTGAACGACCCGCGCTGCCCGATCCGCCAGATCGAGAACTACGTGGACCGGCTCGCCGCGCGCGGGGCGGTGCACGAGGTGTACCGCTACGACGCCGGGCACGGTTCGCTGGTGGTGGAGGAGCGGATCAAGCAGGTCCGGATGGAGCTGGAGTTCGCGCTGAAGCACCTGCCGCACTGACCCTGCGGGAGGGCGACCGGTGCACCCCCCGTACGGTGGTGGGGTGCACCGGTTTCTCCTGACCCCGCGCTGGTGGGGGATCAACGTCTTCGTCGCGCTCGCCGTTCCCTTCTGCCTGTACATGGGGTCCTGGCAGCTCGGCCGGTTCGAGGACCGCGTCGACAGCCACAAGGAAGCGAACGCGCAGCAGCCCGCGGACCAGGTGGCCGCGCCTCTGGACTCGCTGCTTCCGGTGGACCAGACGACTTCCGGACGGATGGCCTCCACGGCCGGGGAGTACGCGGACCAGCTGCTGGTGCCTGAGCGGCGGCTGGACGGCGAGTCCGGGTTCTACGTGCTGACCCTGCTGAAGACCGACTCCGGCAAGGCCGTCCCGGTGGTCCGGGGCTGGCTGCCGGGGGTGGCGGATCCCGCGAAGGCGCCCGCCCCGCCGACCGGTCGGGTCGAGGTCGCCGGAGCCCTGCAGTCCGCGGAGAACTCCGGGACGAAGGGGGTCCACTCCCAGGGCGGGCTGCCGGCCGGGCAGCTCGGGGTGATCGGGGCGGCCGCGCTGGTCAACATCGTCCCGTACGACCTGTACGACGCCTGGCTGACCGTGCAGACCCCGTCGGACGGGATGACTCCGGTGCCCGCGCAGGCGCCGACCAACACCGGGCTCGACCTGAAGGCCTTCCAGAACCTCGGCTACACCGGCGAGTGGTTCGTCTTCGTCGCCTTCGTGCTCTTCATGTGGTTCCGGCTCTACCGTCGCGAGGTGGAGACCATCCGCGACGCCGAGGCCGGCCTGCTGGAGCCCGCCGCGCAGTAGCCCCGCCGTCCGGGAGGGCCCCCGGGCGCTCGCTCGGACCGGCCCCGGGGCAGGACACCCCCTAGGACAGCGGGATCGCGCCTGTCCGGTACACCGTTCCGCCGCAGGCCTCGGGGATCGTCGTCCGCGTGGTCGCGGCCCCCGACTGCGGGGTGTGCGAGACGGCCACACCGGCCGGGGCCGAGGACGCGCCCGCCTGCGGTTCGGCGCCCGTTCCGCTCCCCGTACCGCCCGTGGCACCCGCCGCGTCGCTCTGCGGGGCCTTGCCGCCCGCGTCCGGGTTCGCCGGCGCGCAGGTCTCCCCCGACGGCACCCACGCGAAGCGGACCTCGTACGCCGTGTTCGGCGGGAGCACCAGCGCCGGAGCGGCGGCCGCCGGGTCGGGCAGCAGCCCGCTCGCCGGATCCCCGGCCGTGTGGCCGACCACGGCGACCCCGGAGGCCGCGCCGGTCCCCGTTCCGGGCGCCGGGGCGGCCGTCACGGTGTCCTGGCCGCTGACGACGCAGCCCTGCGCCGAGACGTTGGTGACCCGGAAGCTGCCGTAGACCCTTCCGTCGGTCTCCGGGGCCCGGGCCGAGCCCACCACCCCGAGCTGGTCCGCGCCGCATCCGGGCACTCCCGGCGCCGCAACCGGCGGCAGCGGGCCCGAGCCGACCGCCGGGCCGCCGGTACCGGCCGGTCCGGCAGAGGTCCCGGCGCCCGACGGGCCTGCCGTCAGACCGTTCACCGGGGGGCCCGCCGTGGCGCTCGGCTGCCCGGTGCCCCCGCCCGCGGACGGCATCTCGCCGAAGGAGTGGGTCGACCTCGGCAGGGATCCGAAGCCGTTCTGGTGCGGGTCGGAGGGCAGTGCGGCGTGCTGGTCGCCCGTGGCCGAGCCGTGCCCGGCCATCGCCGGGTGGTCGGTGGCCGCCCCGTCGGCGGCGGACAGGTGCAGTGCGGTCGGGATCGTCGTCCCGGCGAGCAGCACGGCCGCGGCGGCGCCGACGAGGGCGGCCCGACGGTTGCGGGTCCGGCGCGCGGGGACGGCGTCCCGTAGTCGCTCCAGCGCGTTCGCGGAGGGCTGCAGGCCCTCGACGGCCCCGCGCAGGAGGATGCGCAGCTCTTCTTCCCCGCTCACCCCGCCCGGCGGGGTGTGGTCGTCCGTCATGACTGCGCAGCCTCCATCGCCACCCTCAGCGCGGCAATGCCCCGCGATCCGTACGCCTTCACCGAGCCGAGCGATATGCCGAGCGTCTCGGCGACCTGGGACTCCGTCATGTCCGCGAAGTAGCGCAGCACCAGTACCTCGCGCTGCCTGCGCTGCAGTCCACGCATCGCCTTGATCAGATCGTCCCGCTCCAGCTGGTCGTACGCGCCCTCTTCGGCGCTGGCCATGTCCGGCATCGGCTTCGAGAGCAGCTTGAGGCCGAGGATGCGGCGACGCAGGGCGGACCGCGAGAGGTTCACGACGGTCTGGCGCAGGTACGCCAGCGTCTTCTCCCGGTCGCGGACCCGGTTCCGGGCGGAGTGCACCCGGATGAAGGCCTCTTGGACCACGTCCTCGCAGGAGGCGGTGTCGTCGAGGAGCAGCGCGGCCAGGCCCAGGAGCGAGCGGTAGTGCGCCTGATAGGTCGCGGTGAGGTGGTCGACGGTGGTGCCGGCCACCACCTCGGCGGGAACAGCCGTCTCAGCCGTCTCCGCCTTCTCCGCCTCGCTGTTGCCGCTCCCGTCCGTCTCAGCGCTGTCGCGCGGCGCGGGCACGAGGCCGCCCCGGATCGTCACGGCCGTGCGTACGGGCGCCTCTGTCGGCCCCACCGGCGGGACGGGCACGATCACGGGAAAACCGCCGCCGGGCGCACGGAGACCCCGGCGCGACGGGATGATCCCGATCTGCGCCGGACGGACGGCCGGTTCGAGCAGTGTGTCTGCCACGCCGGTTGGACACGCGTCCCCCCATCAGGGTTGTACGCGCGAGGCATCCTCACCAGCAAAATCCCTCTTGCCCTCATGCGTACCCGCTCTTCCCGATTGCCCCGTCTTTATCGAGACGGCAGTCGGGCCATCACCTTGATCAAGGGATCAGCACCGATCCTACAAAGCGAATTACGCAAATTCACCTGCGATCAGTTCCGCGATCTGTGCGGCATTCAGCGCTGCGCCCTTGCGGAGATTGTCCGCGCACACGAAGAACTCCAGGGCGTAAGGATCGTCGAGCGAGACCCGCACCCGGCCCACCCAGGCGGGATCCGTCCCGGCGGCGTCCACGGGGGTGGGGAACTCCCCGGCCGCGGGGTCGTCCACGAGGACCACGCCGGGCGCGGCCTCCAGGATCTCCCGGGCGTGCGCGGCCTCCACCTCGCGCTCGAACCGGGCCCGCACGGTCAGCGAATGCCCGGTCAGCACCGGCACCTGGACGCAGGTCACCGACACCGGGAGCTGCTCCAGCTGCAGGATCCGGCGCGTCTCCCCGCGTACCGCCAGCTCGTGCGAGGACCAGCCGTCCGCGCGCAACTCACCGGACCAGGGCACGACGTTGAGGGCGAGCGGGGCCGCGAAGGGGCCGGTGTCCTCGCCGACGGCGCGTCGTACGTCCCCGGGCTGCTCGCCCAGGGAGGTCCCGGCGACCAGCGACTGCTGGCGGCGCAGCGTCTCGGAACCGGCCCGCCCGGCGGCGCTCGCGGCCTGGTACGAGGAGACGACCAGGTCGCGCAGGGCGTACTCGGAGTGCAGCGCGCCCAGGGCCGCGATCATGGTGGCGGTCACGCAATCCGGGCCGGCGACGATCCCGCGCGGCCGGATCCGTACGGCGTGCCCGTTGACCTCGGGGACCACCAGCGGGACCTCGAGGTCCTCCCGGAAGGCGGCGGACAGGTCGATGACGACCGTGCCGCGCGCGGTGACGACGGGGGCCCACCGGGCCGAGATGTCGGCCGGGGTGAGGAAGAGGGCGATGTCGCCCGGTCCGAGGCCGTCGAAGGCGTCCTCGGTGAGGGCGATCACCTCGGTCTCCTCCGCGCGGACGACCAGCATGCGGCCGGCCGAGCGCGCGGAGGCGATCAGGCGGATCTCGCCCCAGACGTCCGCCCGCAGGGACAGCATCTGGAGCAGGACCGAACCGACTGCTCCGGTCGCCCCGACCACGGCGAGTGCCGGGCCGGAGGACCGGGTTCGGGTCATCGTCCGGTGCCTCCGTAGACGACGGCTTCGGCACTGTCGGAGTCGAGGCCGAAGGCCGTGTGCACGGCGCGGACGGCCTCGTTGACGTCGTCCTGGCGGGTGACGACCGAGATGCGGATCTCGGAGGTCGAGATCAGCTCGATGTTCACGCCCGCGTCGGACAGCGCCTGGAAGAAGGAGGCGGTGACGCCCGGGTTGGTCTTCATGCCCGCGCCGACCAGGGAGATCTTGCCGATCTGGTCGTCGTAGCGCAGGGAGTCGAAGCCGATCGCGCCCTTCGCCTTCTCCAGCGCCTCGATGGCCTTGTGGCCCTCGGTCTTGGGGAGGGTGAAGGAGATGTCCGTGAGGCCCGTGGAGGCCGCGGACACGTTCTGCACGATCATGTCGATGTTGATCTCGGCGTCCGCGATGGCACGGAAGATCGCCGCGGCCTCGCCCGGCTTGTCCGGGACACCGACGACCGTGATCTTGGCTTCGGAGACGTCGTGCGCGACTCCGGAGATGATGGCGTGCTCCACCTGCGCGTCCCCTTGCGGATTCTCGTTGCTGACCCAGGTGCCCGGCAGTCCGGAGAAGGACGAGCGGACGTGGATCGGGATGTTGTAGCGGCGCGCGTACTCGACGCAGCGGTGCAGCAGCACCTTGGAACCGGAGGCCGCGAGCTCCAGCATGTCCTCGGAGGAGATCCAGTCGATCTTCTTGGCCTTCTTCACGACGCGGGGGTCCGCGGTGAAGACGCCGTCGACGTCGGTGTAGATCTCGCAGACCTCGGCGTCCAGCGCCGCGGCGAGCGCGACGGCCGTGGTGTCCGAGCCGCCCCGACCGAGGGTGGTGATGTCCTTGGAGTCCGCGGACACACCCTGGAAGCCGGCGACGATGGCGATGTTGCCCTCGTCCAGCGCGGTGCGGATACGGCCCGGCGTGACATCGATGATGCGCGCTTTGTTGTGGACCGAGTCGGTGATCACGCCTGCCTGGCTGCCGGTGAACGACTGGGCCTCGTGGCCCAGGTTTTTGATCGCCATGGCCAGCAGGGCCATGGAGATCCGCTCTCCGGCGGTCAGCAGCATGTCGAACTCACGCCCGGCAGGCATCGGAGATACCTGCTCGGCGAGATCGATCAGCTCGTCCGTCGTGTCGCCCATCGCGGAAACCACGACGACCACCTGGTGGCCGTTCTTCTTGGCATCCACGATCCGCTTGGCAACACGCTTGATGCCCTCGGCATCGGCTACGGAGGAGCCTCCGTACTTCTGCACGACAAGGCCCACGTGCGCTCCTCGCTCAATCCGTCTCATTGCTGGTGCAGTGTAACGAGCGACCGGGATCCGACCGCCTCGTACCACATCATGAGACGAGAAGATCAGAGAATGAGTTCCCTGTCCGGCCGCCGCGTTCGATCACGTGCTCACGCGTTCACGTGCTCAGGTACGGCCGAGTCCGCCGAGTTCCTCGGCCATCACCTGTCCGGCCTGTTCCGCGAGGTCGTCCTCGGCCAGGTCCTCGTCCGTGTCCAGGCCGTCCAGGGCGGCGAGGGGCTGGTCGAGGCGGACGTGGGCGATCAGCGACTGCAGGGCGCGCAGCGTCGCCGAGGCCGTCGGACCCCAGTTGGTGAAGTACGAGAACTGCCACCACCACAGCGCCTCGGTGACCCGACCGGCCTGGTGGTGGATGAGTCCGTGCCGCAGGTCGGCGACCACGTCGGCGAGGTCGTCCGAGATCCGGTGGGCGACCGGGGTCTTGCGCGGCTCGTACGGGTCGAAGACCTCGGAGTAGACGTCGACCGGCTCCAGCATGACCGCGAAGCGCTCGCGCAGGTCGTCCACGTCCGGCTCCGGGCCCAGGTCGGGCTCGTAGCGCTCGTCCGGCAGTACGTCCTGGTACGCGCCCAGCCGGCCGCCCGCCAGCAGCAGCTGGGACACCTCCAGGAGGAGGAAGGGCACCGCGCTGTCCGGGTCCTCGCCCTTGGCCACCTCGGTGACCGCGACGATGAAGGACTCGATCTGGTCCGAGATCGAGGCGGCGAAGTCGTCCGGATCCTGTCCCAGGGCGTGCAGCGTTGCGTCAGACATCGAGAAGTCGCCTTCCTTCAAAGGCCCGCCCGAGCGTGACCTCGTCCGCGTACTCCAGATCTCCCCCGACGGGGAGCCCGCTGGCCAGGCGGGTGACCTTCAGGCCCATGGGCTTGATCATGCGGGCGAGGTAGGTGGCGGTGGCCTCGCCCTCCAGGTTCGGGTCGGTGGCCAGGATCAGCTCGGTCACCTCACCGTCCGCCAGGCGAGCCAGCAGCTCGCGGATGCGCAGGTCGTCCGGGCCGACGCCCTCGATCGGGCTGATCGCGCCGCCGAGGACGTGGTACTTCCCCCGGAACTCGCGCGTCCGCTCGATGGCGACGACGTCCTTCGGCTCCTCCACGACACAGATGACCGTGGTGTCCCGGCGCGGGTCGCGGCAAATGCCGCACCGCTCCTCCTGCGCCACGTTCCCGCACACCGCGCAGAACCGGACCTTGTCCTTGACCTCCAGCAGCGCGTGCGCGAGGCGGCGGACGTCGGTGGGCTCGGCCTGCAGGATGTGGAAGGCGATCCGCTGCGCGCTCTTGGGCCCGACGCCGGGCAGCCTGCCCAGTTCGTCGATCAGGTCCTGAACCACGCCTTCGTACAACGGACTGCCTTCTTTCGTCGGGTAGGGGTAGGGGGGCTAGAACGGGAGGCCGGGGATACCGCTGCCGCCGCCCAGGCCCTGGGCCAGCGGGCCCAGCTTCTGCTGCTGGAGCGCCTGCGCATTCTCGTTGGCCGCCTGCACCGCGGCGACCACCAGGTCGGCGAGCGTCTCCGTGTCCTCGGGGTCCACGGCCTTCGGGTCGATCGCCAGGGCGCGCAGCTCGCCGGATCCGGTGACGGTCGCCTTCACCAGACCGCCGCCGGCCTGGCCCTCGACCTCGGTCCGGGCGAGCTCCTCCTGCGCGGCCGCGAGATCCTGCTGCATCTTCTGGGCCTGCTGGAGCAGCTGCTGCATGTTGGGCTGGCCACCACCGGGAATCACAGGGCACTCACTCCATACGTCGTACGTCGAGACCTTCGGAACGCTGGTCAATCCGAGCCTACGTGCTCCCCGGGCGCCGCGCCCTACGCCGTGAGGACCAACTCTTTCGAGTGAGAGACGGGGCGTACGCGTACCTGCTGGAGACCTCCTTGCGGGCGGAATTCCCGGGAATCGTCGCCCATCGCCCGTCATTCGAAGGTAGGAAGAGCATGCGCATCATTGCGCACACGCGCACCACCACACGTCAGCGCAGGCAGAGGGAGTGCCGGGTGAGCCAGCCGGAGATGCAGCCCGAGGGGCCACCCCGGGATCCCCGGGAGGAAGGCGGCGGACCGATGGCGGCGGGCGATCTGACCGGCCGGCCGTTCCCCCTCGGTGACTGGGGCGAGCCCGCCGAGCGGCTCGACGAGCTCTACCGGCGGGTCGAGGCCGATGCGCTGCGCACCGCCGAGTGGTACCTGTCCGACCGGGCGTGGAAGCGGCGCGGTGCGCGCGTGCTGCGCGCCGGGGCGGCCGTGGGTGCCGTCACGGGCGCCTCGATGCCGCTGCTGGAACTGACGGGCTCGATCCCGGGCGCCTCCACGTACGGCTACCTCGCGCTGCTGCTGGGCGCGGCCGCGCTGGCGTGCGACCGGTTCTTCGGGCTGACGTCCGGGTGGATGCGGGACGTGGCCACGGCCCAGGCGGTGCAGCGCCGGCTCCAGACCCTCCAGTTCGACTGGGCCTCGGAGAACGTGCGCGAGGTGCTCGGCCCCACCGAGGGCACCGCCAGCGAGGCCGCGGAGCGGTGCCTGACCGTGCTGCGCCGCTTCTCCGAGGACATCACCGAGCTGGTGCGCTCGGAGACGGCGGACTGGATGGTGGAGTTCCGGGCCGGGCCCGCGCCGCTGGTGATGCAGTCGCTGGGGGCCTCCGGGGGGCGCCCGGACGCGAACATCCCGCCCGCCCGCTTCCCGCTGCCGCCGGGCACCAGACCGAACATGCCCCGGCAGCGGCCGCCGGAGCAGCCGCGCTGAGACGAGCGGGGCAGCCGCGCCGAGACGGGCGGGCAGCCTCGATGAGACGGGCGGAGCAGCCGCGCCAAGACGGGCGGGGCCGGGATTCCGCGCAGCGGACCCGTACCCCGCCCCCCGGAGGCGGTCGCCGCCTCAGCTGAAGATGATCATCGAACCCTGGCCGAGGCTCCGCGTCGAGGCCGCGTGCAGTCCCAGCCACACGTGCCGTTCCCGGGCGAAGGGGCTGTCGTCGTACGGGATCGGCCCCGCCGGCTCCTCCAGCAGCGTCGGCCGCCCCGGCGGCGCCGGTGCGGCGGGCGGGTTCCCCGGGTCTATCCCGATGGCGGGGGCCACGAACAGCAGCTCCCGCAGCAGCCCCTGTACGGACCCCAGCGGCCCGCCCCCGGCCAGCAGCTCCTCGTTCGCCAGCGGAGCCGCGAAGTCCACCGGGACATAGGCCCCGGCGTGGTCGTAGTGCCAGACCAGGTGCGACTGCTGGGCCGTGGGCTCGAACATCTCCAGCAGCTGCTCGTAGTCCCCGCCCAGCTCGTCCACCGGGGTCACGGGCAGCCCGCAGAGTTGGAGCATGTACGCCCGCCTCAGGAAATGCAGGGCGTCGTAGTCGAAGCCGGCGACCGGGGCGACGTCCCCGCTCAGGCCCGGCATGTAGGCGAACACGGGCACGGACGGCAGTCCGGCCGCGCCCAGCGCCCTGTCGTACGAGGCGATCTCTTCCGCGAAGGGGTTGTCGGGGCTGTGGCACAGCACGTCGACAAGGGGGACCAGCCACAGGTCACAGGCCACTCGGCCTCCGATCAGTCGATGCCGCCGATCCGGTCAGCGTAGTGGGCCGGACACCCTCCGCGAAGGGGTGCGCAGAACCTCGGGCCCCATCGGGCCCCATCAGGCGCCGGCGAGCCCCGTCGGGCCTCAGAGCCGGGCGGCCCAGGCCAGCGCGTGCTCGTTGTAGCCCCGCACGATGCCGCGCACCGCGTCGGCGTCGGCGAGCGTCACCGCGTCCACCAGCTCGCTGTGGCCGTCCCACAGCGCCGCCCGCAGTTGCGGCTCGCGCTGGAGGTGGGGGACGGCGAAGACCCAGCACTGCACGCGGATGCGGTGCAGGAACTCGGAGATGTAGGTGTTGGCGACCAGCCCGCTCAGCTCACGCCAGAAGCGCAGGTCGTAGCCGATCAGCACTTCGAGCGAGCCGCTCTGCGCGGCCCGGCGGGCCTCCTCGCCCCGGCGGCGCACCGACACCAGCAGCTCGCCGGAGCCGGGGGCGGTGCCGCGCTCGGCGAGGCGGCGGAAGATCCCGTCCACGACGAGCGAGCGGGCCTCGATCATGCCTCGGAAGTCGTCCACGGAGAAGATCCGCACGCGGAAGCCGCGGTGTTGGACCAGTTCGAGCAGCCCTTGGGCGGAGAGGTCCACGAGCGCCTCGCGCACCGGGGTGGCGGAGACCTCGTACTGCTCGGCGATCTGCTTGACGGTGAACTCGGTCCCCGGAGGCAGGCGTCCCGCGAGCACCTCGTCACGCAGCGCGTCCGCGATCTGCTGGCGAAGTGTGTTGCGGGTGACAGCTCCGCTGCCTGGCATAGGGGTCCGTCTCCTGTCGTAGAGCTTCGGACACCATAGGCCAGACAACGCGGCTGAAAACCGATCGGTAGCTAACCGATATCCGACATCCGTACCCGCCGTGCGGGGCGGATGCCGGATGCCGGACATGGGTGCGTATGCGGGTGCCGGTGCACGTGCGAGTGCGGTGGCCGGTGCGGGCCTAGCCGGCCGTGGTGTGGCGGTCGGCGACCGTCAGCGCCTCGTCCAGCAGGGCCAGGCCCTCCTTGGCCTCCGCCTCCGTGACGTTGCAGGGCGGGACCACGTGGGTCCGGTTCATGTTCACGAAGGGCCACAGGCCCGACGCCTTGCAGGCCGCCGCGAACTCGGCCATCGGCGCGTTGTCCGCGCCCGCCGCGTTGTACGGCACGAGCGGCTCGCGCGTCTCCTTGTCCCGGACGAGTTCCAGGGCCCAGAAGGCACCCAGCCCGCGGACCTCGCCGACCGAGGGGTGGCGCTCGGCGATCTCGGCGAGCGCCGGGCCGATCACGTTCTCGCCGAGGTGGGCGGCGTGCTCGACGATGCCCTCCTCCTCCATCGTGGTGATGGTCGCGACGGCGGCGGCGCAGGCCAGGGGGTGGCCGGAGTACGTCAGGCCGCCCGGGTAGGGGCGGGTGGCGAAGGTCTCGGCGATGGCGGCCGAGATGGCCACGCCGCCGAGCGGGACGTAGCCGCTGTTGACGCCCTTGGCGAAGGTGATCAGGTCGGGGGTGACGTCCCAGTGGTCGGCGGCGAACCACTTGCCGGTGCGGCCGAAGCCCGACATGACCTCGTCCAGGACGAAGACGATGCCGTGGCGGTCGCAGAGCTCGCGCACACCCGCGAGGTAGCCGGGGGGCGGGGTCATGATGCCAGCGGTGCCGGGCACGCTCTCCAGGATGATCGCCGCGATGGTCTGCGGCCCCTCGAAGGCGATGGTGTCGGCGAGGTGGGCGAGGGCGCGGGCGCACTCCTCCGCCTCGGTGGTGGCGTGGAAGGCGGAGCGGTAGAGGTACGGGCCCCAGAAGTGCACGACGCCGGCGGCGGCCGTGTCGGAGGGCCAGCGGCGCGGGTCGCCGGTCAGGTTGATCGCGGCGGCAGTGGCCCCGTGGTAGGAGCGGTAGGTGGAGAGCACCTTGGCGCGGCCGGTGTGCAGCCGGGCCATGCGGACGGCGTTCTCGACGGCCTCGGCGCCGCCGTTGGTGAAGAAGATCTTGTCCAGGTCGCCCGGGGTCCGCTCGGCGATGAGGCGTGCGGCCTCGGAGCGGACGTCGACGGCGAAGCCGGGCGCGAGGGTGCAGAGCCGGGCGGCCTGCTCCTGGATCGCGGCGACGACCTTGGGGTGCTGGTGGCCGATGTTGGTGTTGACCAGCTGGGAGGAGAAGTCGAGGAACCGGTTGCCTTCGTAGTCCCAGAAGTACGACCCCTCGGCCCCGGCGACGGCGAGGGGGTCGATCAGGGCCTGGGCGGACCAGGAGTGGAAGACGTGCTTCCGATCTGCGTCCTTCACGGTGGCAAGGGTGTGCGAGGCGACATGAGGGGTCATGTCGTCACGCTAGAAGTGCGCAGGTCGGGCGGGATATCGGCGGACTGTATGGGGGTGGGGGGCCGCTCTCGGCAGTCTGTCTGCGCAGGGCCTGGAGCCCGTCACGGGATTGACAGCATCCTGTCGTTATGACAGCCTATTGTCATAGAGCACGAACCCACGCCGGAGGCGAAGCACCATGAGCGAGACCCCGCGCAAGCCCGTCCACCTCGCGGTCTACGACACGTACGCGGACTGGGAGACCGGCCACACCACCGCGCACCTCACCCAGCGCGGCCACACCGTGCGCACGGTCGGCCCGAGCGCCACGCAGCCGGTCACCACCATGGGCGGCGTCCGCATCCAGCCTGACCTGGCCCTGGCCGACCTGCGACCGGAGGACTCCTCGCTGTTGATCCTCACGGGCGCGTCGCTGTGGGACACGGGCGACGAGCTGACGCCGTTCGCGGCCAAGGCGAGGGAGTTCCTGGCCGCCGGGGTGCCGGTCGCGGCGATCTGCGGGGCCACCGCCGGCCTCGCCCGCGAGGGCCTGCTGGATGGCCGGACCCACACCAGCGGCGCCTCCTTCTACCTGGCGGAGCAGCCCGGCTACGGGGGCGCCGAGAGCTACGTCGAGGCCGACGCGGTGACCGACGGCGACCTGATCACGGCGGGGCCGACGGAGCCGGTGGCCTTCGCCCGCGAGGTCTTCGCCCGGCTGGACGTCTACAAGCCGGACGTACTGGACGCCTGGTACGGGCTCTTCCACGACTCGGACCCGGCCGCGTACCCGGTCCTGATGGCGGCATCGGCGGCCGGCGATGCGTGAGGCGACGCACGAGCCGCTGCCGGTCGGTGGCGGTACGGACCTCGACCACCTCGGGGGTGTCGGGGCCGGGGGCATCGAGGCCGGGGACTTCGGGGCCGGGGACTTCGGGGACGCCCGTACCCAGCAGGACCTGCTGAGCCGTACCGCGCTCGGGGTGTTCCGGCTGAACGGCCAATTCCTCGCCATCTCGGAAGAGCTGGCCAAGCCGGCCGGGCTGACGGCCGCCTGGTGGCAGGTACTGGGCGCGGTGCTGCGGGAGCCGCTGCCCGTCGCGGGCATCGCCCGGAGCATGGGCATCACCCGGCAGAGCGTGCAGCGCATCGCGGACCTGCTGGTCGCCAAGGGCCTGGCCGAATACGCCCCGAACCCCGCCCACCGGCGGGCGAAGCTGCTGCGGCCCACGGAGGAGGGGCGGGGCGCGGTGGACCGGATCGGCCCGGGCCACGCGGCGCTGGCGGCCCGCCTCACCGCGGAGCTGGGCGATGCCGCCTTCACGGAGACGGTTCGCGCCCTGGAACGGCTGGCCACGGCACTGGACGCACTGGAATCCGCGGCGCCGTCCGCCACCGTTCCGGCGCCCGCGCCGGAGTGATCACCGCTCGCCGCGAGCGATTGTGTCGAAGTCAATAAGCCTGCAAGCAAAGCTTGTTACGTATAACGGGCTGTCGGACACTGCGGCACATGGAGCCGTTGAGGGTAGTGGCACAACTGTGGGAGCGAATCGAGGCACGCGACTGGGACGGCGTGGCCGAGCTCATTGCCGAGGACGCGGTCATCGAATGGCCCGTGAGCGGTGAGCGCATCGTGGGGCGCGCCAACTTCGTAGCCGTGAACAGCGACGACGGCTACGCGGACGAGAGATCCGTGGAACTGCTGCGGATCCTGGCCGACGGGAACCTCGTGGTCACCGAAGTGGAGATACCGCAGGACCACGTCGTCTACCGGGCCGTCTCCCTCTGGACCGTGCGGGACGGGGAGATCGTGGGGGCGAGGGAGTACTGGACCAGCCCCGGCCAGGACCCGGCACCCCGCTGGCGGGCGGGCTACGTCGAACCCCTGGTGGCGGACTGAGCCGCGCGCTCACCGCTCTTCCCGGCGCGACCGGGGCCCTGGCGCTCAGCCGGCGTGGCCTGCCTCGCAGGTATCCCCTGTCATACCTGAGAGCTACGCGCGAACACGGCTCCATGGCGTGACGCCGACCACGGGACCGGATTTCTAACTTCGGTAGCAGAGAAGAGCGTTCACGGCTCTTCCGGCGACCGGAGGAAGAGAGCCATGGCAACGGGGACGGGGACAGGGACGCAGACGGGGACGCGTACCGGGAGCACGGAGGAGACCCGCCCGGCGGGCACGGCGCTCGCCACGGGGAGGGTGGGGTCCGGAGGCGGCCGGCTGCGCCGCGGCCTGCTGGCCGCTCTGGTCGCCGCGGCCGTGGTGGTCCCCGTCTCTGCCGCGGCGTCCCCGAACGTCCCGGCCCCCGCGCCCGCCACGTTCTCCGAGGACGCCACGCCCCGGAGCCGGTACGCCGCCAACAGCGCCAATCTCGCCGAGGCGGCGCGCACGGCCGAGGACGCCGACCGCCCCGGCCGGGCGGCCAGGCTGCGCGCGATGAGTGCGGCCGGAGCGGCCCGGTTCCTCACCTTCGACGGCCGCGGCAAAGGCCGCGCCGTCGAGGTCTTCGGCGAGTTGGAGAGCGCCGACCGGGTCGCCGTTCTGGTGCCCGGGTCCGACACCACGCTGGACACCTACGAGCGGTTCCGTGCCGGAGCCGTCTCCCTCCAGCAGCGCCTGCAGGCCGAACATCCACGCTCCGCGGTGGTCGCCTGGCTCGGGTACGACACCCCCGGCACGGTGAGCACCACCGTCCTGAGCGCCGACCGGGCCGACGATGCCGCTGCCGAACTGGCGCCCTTCCTGGACCGGTTGCGCGACATATCGGGGCCCGGTGCCCGGCTCTCCCTGCTGTGCCACTCCTACGGCTCCGTGGTCTGCGCCCGGACCGCCACCGGGTCCGCGGTCAGTGATGTGGTGTTGTTCGGCAGCCCGGGCACGGGGGCCGGATCGGCCCGGGAGCTGCCGACCGCGGCCCGGGTCTGGGCCGGCCGGGGCAGCGAGGACTGGATCGGCAACGTCCCGCACGTCCGGCTCGGCGGCATCGGTTTCGGCACCGACCCGGTCGACCCCGCCTTCGGGGCCCGAGGCTTCGACGCCGGCGCCGCCGGGCACAGCGACTACCTCAAGCCGGGCACCGAGTCCCTCGACAGCCTGGCCGCCATCGTCCTGGGCGGCGCCCCCGCATCGGAGGCCGACCATGGTTGAGTTCCGCGCCCGCTGGTCCACCCTCGCGGCGGGCATCGACGCGGCCACCCCGGCCGACCGTGACCGCGCCGTGGACGCGCTGCGGGCCTTCGCGATCCTCGGCGTGGTCCTCGGCCACTGGCTGATCACCGCGCTGACCGCACGCGACGGCGGTCTGAGCACCACCAGCCCGTTGGCGCACATGCCGTGGCTGGCCCCGGTGTCCTGGGTGTTCCAGACGCTGTCCGTCTTCTTCCTGGTCGGCGGCCATGTCGCCGCCCGCGGGTACGCGTCGGCGCGCGAACGCGGCCTCTCGTACGGAGCCTGGGCCGGGCAGCGGCTGGGCCGGCTGTTCCGTCCGGTCGCCGCGGTACTGCTCCTCTGGGCGGTCGTGGCGGGCGGGATGCTGATCGGCGGGGCGGAGCTCGACACCGTCCGCTCGCTGGTCAAGCTGGTGCTGTCGCCGCTGTGGTTCCTGCTCGTGTTCGCCGCGCTCACCGCCGCGACCCCGCTCGTGGCCCGGATCGGCCCGCTGTGGCCGCTGGCCGTCGTCGCTGCCGTCGACGTGTGGCGCTTCGGGCTGCAGGGCCCCGAGTGGATCGGCTGGATCAATGTGGCGGCGGGCTGGCTCGTCCCCTTCACCCTCGGTGCCGCCTGGTCCCGCGGGGCCTTCGCCCGGCGTGGCCAGGCGCTGCTCCTGCTCGGCGCGGGCGTCGTGGCCACGGCCGCGCTGATCCTCTGGGGCGGGTACCCGGCGTCGATGGTGGGTGTCCCCGGTGCCGCCGTATCGAACCTGAACCCGCCGACGCTGGCCGCGGCGACGTTCGGACTGGCCCAGTGCGGGCTCGCCCTGCTGGTGCGCGAGCCACTGGCCCGGGCCATGCGGCGACCGAGGGCCTGGGCGAAGGTGGCCCTGGTGAACCTCTCCGCGATGACCGTCTTCCTGTGGCACCAGACCGCCATGATGGCCGTCACCGCCCTCGGGCTGCTGGTCTCCGCCGACCTGCCCGGGCTGCACACGGTGCCCGACTCGGTGGGCTGGATAGCGGCCCGGCTGCTGTGGCTGCCGGTGTTCGCCGCCGCGCTGTCGCTCTGCTGGGCCGCGTTCCGTATCCACGAGCAGACCCCCCGCCGTGCGAAGCCGTCCCGCGCCGCCCGTACCTCAGCGGTCCCCCGCCCCAGGATGGACCCAGCCAGGGAGATCACCCATGTCTAGGGCCCGCCTTAGCCTGGACGGCGTGAACCAGCAGACCGAGCCCCCCGCCGCCGAAGTCCGCACCCGCCTGCCGCGCGGCCTGGTCCGGGAGTTGCTCACCCTGCGGCCGGACCCCCTGCCGAAGATGTCGCGGCCGCGCTGGCTGGCCTGGCTGCCGCATGTGGTCCTCGGCTACGTGGCCATTCCCTGCGGCGTCCTCACGGGGATGCAGCTGAACGACCATTACGGGGTGCTCGGTTCGGCCGTGCTCGGGCTGTCGCTGCTGACCTTCGCGTCCGTCGTGCTCAGCATGTTCCGGCCGATCGCCGCCTGGTGGCTCGGGCTCGTCACCTCGGGCCTGGTCGCCTGGGCCATCCACGACCACGTCGGGCAGGGACAGTCCTGGCCCTGGACGCCCGCCGGGCCGTTCACGCTCGCGCCCGTGCTCCTGATGGTCGCTCTGCGGGTGCCGCCCCGGGTGACCGTCTCGGTCATCGGCATCACGCTCACCCTCAACGGACTGGCCGACGTCCTCCTCAGGCCGCCGCGGAGCCAGACGATCATTGCCGGCGCGGCTCTCGTCTTCGGGTTCGTGGGGATCCTCGGCTACGCGCTTCGGGCCACCCGCCTCGCCCGCGGCAAACTCGTGGAGCAGGAGACCCTCACCGAGGAGGAGCGGGCCCGGCGCACCCTGCTGGAGGAGCGCAGCCGGATCGCCCGCGAACTGCACGACGTCGTCGCCCACCACATGTCGGTGATCTCCATCCAGGCGCAGGTCGCCCCGCACCTGGTGGAGAACCCGTCGGAGGAGCTCAAGGAGAATCTGGCCGGCATCCGGGAGAACGCGTTGGAGGCGCTGACGGAGCTGCGGCGGGTGCTGGGCGTGCTGCGGTCGGAGCAGCCCGACGATCCCGCGAACCCCCATCATCCGCAGCCCACCCTCGGCGAGCTGGACGGCCTCGTGGACAACGTGCGGGGGGCCGGGCTGGACGTCACGACCGAGATCGCGGGGATACGGCGGCCGCTGACCCCGGGCGTGGAACTCACCGCGTACCGGATCGTGCAGGAGGCGCTGAGCAACGCGCTGCGCCACGCGCCCGGTTCGCGGGTGGAGGTCGGTATCGCGTACGGGCCGCGTGATCTGCACCTGTGCGTCGCGAACAGCGCGCCGACCCGGTCGGCCCCGCCCTCGCCCGGAGCGGGGCACGGGCTGCTGGGGATGCGGGAGCGGGCAGGCATGCTGGGGGGCGAACTGGCCGCCGGCCCGCGCCCCGACGGGGGGTACGAGGTGAGCGCCGTACTCCCGATGGATCCGCAGGACCTGCCGGCGGTCCCCGCCCCCGAGACGAAGAAGGCCTCATGAGCACCCCGATCAAGGTGATGATCGCCGACGACCAGATGATGGTCCGGCAGGGCTTCACCGTGCTTCTGAACGCGCAGCCCGACATAGAGGTCGTGGGGCAGGCGGTGGACGGGGCGGACGCGGTGGCGAAGGTCGCCGAGCTGGCTCCGGACGTGGTGCTGATGGACATCCGCATGCCGGGGATGGGTGGGATCGAGGCCACGTCCGTCATCACGGCGGTTCCGGACGCCGCTGTGAAGGTGCTGGTGCTGACCACCTTCGATCTCGACGAGTACGTGTACGAGGCGCTGCGTGCCGGGGCCTCCGGATTCCTGCTCAAGGACGCGTCGGCCGACCAGCTCGCCGAGGCGGTGCGGGTGGTGGCGGCCGGGGAGGCGCTGCTCTCGCCGAACATCACGAAGCGGCTGATCACGGAGTTCTCCCGGCTGGGGGCGCCGCGTGCGCCGTCGCGGGCGCGGATCGAGGCACTGACCGAGCGGGAGACGGAGGTGCTGTCGCTGATCGCCCAGGGCCTGTCGAACGCCGAGATCTCGGAGCACCTGGTGCTGGCCGAGCAGACGGTGAAGACACATGTGAGCCGGATCCTGGTGAAGCTGGGTCTGCGGGACCGTACCCAGGCCGCGGTGTTCGCGTACGAGACGGGCCTGATCCGTCCGACGGGCTACTGAGCGAACCCGGGTAGTACTTGAGAGGGACCTCGGGAAATCCCCATCAGCGGCGACGCGGACGAGGGCGGTACGGACCTACGGTGGTGTGCATGACCGAGACGACCACCGGGGGGACATCCCGGGCACCTGAGTTCCGACTGGCATCTGAGGTGATCGCGACCCTGCGCCGGGATCTCGTCACCGATGCCTTCGCCTACCGGCCGCTGCCGCCGGCGGACACCTCCGGGGGTTTCGTGCGCCGGCTTCCCGGGGTGCTGCGCCGGTACGCGCCGTGGCGGCGGCACGCGGCGGTGGGGTTCCTGGCCTTCCTGGTCGGGACGATATCGCTCAACACGCAGTCGGCCGCCTGGGGTGACCTGGGGCCAATCGCGATGACGTTGCTGACGGCGGCGCCGGTCCTGATGACGCTGGTGCGGCCGGTCGGCGCGTGGTGGGCGGCCATCGCGATGACGGTGCTGACGGCCGGCATCGGGGGTGGCATCAACTGGCCCTGGACCGATGGCAGTTTCTTCGCGTACATCGTGGTCATGTTCCTCGTCACGCTGCGGACCGGGCCCCGGGTGGCGGCCTGGATGTGGACGCTCACCCTCCTGCTGGGAACGGGGATCTCCCTCGTGTTCAACGGCCGATGGGGCTCGAACATGCCGGAGATGGCACTGACCTCGGCCTTCGCCCTGGTGATCGCCGGCAGCATCCAGATACGCCGGGACGCGAAGGCAGAGGTGAGCGCGCAGCAGGAGGTCACGGCCGTCGAGCGGGACAGGCGGACGCTGCTGGAGGAGCGGACCACGATCGCCCGGGAGTTGCACGATGTGGTGGCCCATCACATGTCGGTGGTGGCGATCCAGGCGGAGGCCGCGCCGTACCGGGTGAAGAACCCGCCGCCGGAGCTGGAGGCGGCGTTCGTCACCATCCGGGAGAACGCGGTGGCGGCCCTGACGGAGCTGCGGCGGGTGCTGGGTGTGGTGCGCTCCGCGGACTACGAGGCCCCGGACGCGCCGCAGCCCACGCTGGCCTCGCTGGAGGGGCTGTTGGCCAATGTGCGGGAGGCCGGCCTGAGCGTGGCGAAGACGATCACGGGCTCGGTGCGGGAACTGCCGCAGGGTGTGGAGCTGTCGGCGTACCGGATCGTCCAGGAGGCCCTGAGCAACACGCTGCGGCACGCGCCGGGGGCGGCGGCCGAGGTGGAGGTCTCGTATGTGCTGGGTGGCCTGGGCATACGGATCGTCAACGACCGGGCGACCGGGGACGCGCGGCCCTCGCCGGGGGCCGGACACGGGATCACCGGCATGCGGGAGCGGGTGGCCATGCTGGAGGGCGAGATGACGGCCGGCCGGACGGCGGCGGGCGGGTACGAGGTGGCGGTGTTCATACCGGTGCCCCACCGTGCCGAGCCGGCGGCGGAGCCGAAGGAGGGAACGGTATGACGATCAGGGTGTTGATCGTCGACGACCAGGTGATGGTGCGCGAGGGGTTCTCCGTCCTGCTGAACGCGATGGACGGCATCGAGGTGGTCGGGGAGGCGGTCGACGGCCGGGAGGCCATCGAGCAGGTGGCGGCGCTGCGGCCGGACGTGGTGCTGATGGACATCCGGATGCCGCGGATGAACGGGCTGGAGGCCACACGGGAGATCGTGGCCGCCGACACGGACGCGAAGGTGCTGGTCCTGACGACCTTCGACCTCGACGAGTACGTGTACCAGGCGCTGCGGGCCGGGGCCTCCGGGTTCCTGCTCAAGGACGCCTCGGCTCGTCAGTTGGCGGATGGGGTAAGGGTGGTGGCGGCCGGGGAAGCCCTGCTGGCGCCGTCGGTGACCAAGCGGCTGATCGTGGAGTTCTCGAAGATCTCCGAGGCCCGCAAGCTCGCCGACCCGACGGGTACGGGGGAGCTGACGGAGCGGGAGACGGAGGTGCTGGTACTGATCGCGCAGGGGCTGTCCAATGCGGAGATAGCCGACCGGCTGGTCGTCGCCGAGTCCACCATCAAGACCCATGTGAGCCGGATCCTGGTGAAGCTGGGCCTGCGGGACCGGACCCAGGCGGCGGTGTACGCGTACGAGACCCGCTTGGTGACACCCGCCTGATCGGGCTCGGCTGCCTTTAGGGTGCGGGGATGGGCTTTGATCCGTGGGATGCCGCGTTCGTCGCCGATCCGTATCCGGCGTACCGGGAGTTGCGGGAGCAGGGGCGGGCCATGTGGTGGGAAGCCACCGGGCAGTGGTTGGTGCCGCACTACGCCGATGTGAGTGCGCTGCTGCGGGACCGGCGGCTGGGGCGGACCTATCTCCACCGTTTCTCGCACGAGGAGTTCGGCCGGCAGGCGCCGCCACCGGAGCACGAGCCCTTCCACGTGCTCAACGGCAACGGCCTGCTGGACCTGGAGGATCCCGCGCACGCGCGGGTGCGCGGGCTGGTGGCGAAGGCCTTCACCCCGCGGACGGTGGAGCGGCTCGTGCCCGCCGTGCGGCGGCTGGCGGGGGAGTTGGTGGGGCGGCTGCGCGCGGACGGGGGCGGGGATCTGCTCACCGTCGTCGCCGAGCCGTTGCCGGTGGCGGTGATCGCGGAGCTGCTGGGTGTGCCCGAGGCGGACCGGGGGCTGCTGCGGCCCTGGTCGGCGGACATCTGCGGGATGTTCGAGCTCCGGCCGGACGAGGAGACGGCGCGGCGCGCGGTGCGGGCGAGCGTCGAGTTCAGCGCGTACCTCCGCGGGCTGATCGCGGAGCGGCGAAGCCGCCCCGGGGAGGATTTGATCTCCGGGCTGATCGCCGCTCACGATGAGGAGGGGCGGCTCAGCGAACAGGAGATGATCTCCACCTGTGTGCTCCTGCTGAACGCCGGGCACGAGGCCACCGTCAACACGACCGTCAACGGGTGGTGGGCGCTGTTCCGCAATCCCGCGCAGCTCGCCGCGCTCCGTGAGAGCCACGATCCCGAAAAGTTGTCCACAGCTGTGGATGAACTCATGCGGTACGACACTCCCCTGCAGATGTTCGAACGCTGGGTGCTCGACGACATCCGGATCGGTGACACCGTCATCCCTCGCGGCGCCGAGGTCGCGCTGCTCTTCGGGTCCGCGAATCGGGATCCCGCGCGCTTCGAGGATCCCGACGCGCTGGACCTCGGCCGGGCCGACAATCCGCACCTGACCTTCGGGGCCGGGATCCACTACTGCCTCGGAGCGCCCCTGGCGCGGCGGGAGTTGGAGGCTTCGTTCGGTGCGCTGCTGGCGGACGGCGTCCCGCCGCTGCGGCTCGTCGAGGAGCCGCGGTGGCGGGACGGGTATGTCATCCGGGGGCTGGAGGAACTGCTGGTGGAGTTCTAGATCCCGGGACCGCGCCGGCCGCCGCCTACGCGATCATGTCGCGGCGGCGCAGGGCGCCGAGGCCCGCCGCCGTCAGGGCCACCGCCAGGGCGGTCAGGGCCAGGAGCGGGGCCGCGTCCAGGTCCTGCGCTCCCGGGAGCCGGGGCAGGTGGGCGAAGGGCGAGAGGTTCAGGACGGCCTGCGGGAGGTTGAGCGCCGGGCCGACCCAGCCCAGGGCCAGCGCGCCCCCGGCCACCGCCCAGGCGGCCGCCGCGTACTGCGGGACCGCGCCGTGGAGCAGCGCCGCCAGCGCCCCGATCAGCCACACCGCCGGGAGCTGGGCGAGGGTGGCGCCGATGGCCGCGCCCGGCTCCCGGCCGTGGCCGATGCCGAGACCGAGGCCCGCCAGCAGCAGGATCAGGGCCGAGCCGCCGAAGGCCACGGCCAGGTGGCCGCCGGCCCAGCGCAGTCGGCCGACCGCGTTCGCGAGCAGCGGCTCCGCGCGCTGCCCCGACTCCTCACCGGCCAGGCGCAGCACCGACGAGACGGCGTACAGGGCGGCGACCATGCCGAACATGCCGGCCATCGTGGCGAGGAAGGCGTCGGTGAGCGCGCCCGATCCGCCCTGCCCGCCCATCCGTTCGATGATCTCGCGGGTCCGATCGTTGTCGCCGACGAGGTCCGCGGCGCCGTCCGCCATCCCTCCGAAGACGACACCGGCGATCAGGAAACCCGCGCTCCAGCCCAGTACGCTGCCGCGCTGCAGCCGCCAGGCCAGCGCGCCCGCCGTCCCCAGGCGCCCCTCGGCCGGCCCCGGCCGGGACGGCAGGAAGCTCATGCCCAGGTCACGCCGCCCGGCCAGCACGTACGCGGCGCCCGTCTGCGCCGCGACGGCGGCGACGAACAGGAGGAGCACCCACCAGCGTTCGGCGGCGAAGGCCCGTACGTTCTCCACCCAGCCGAGCGGCGAGGACCAGGTCAGGGCCGAGCGCCCGCCGCCTGTACCGGCGTCGCCCGCCGCCTTCAGGACGAAGGCGGCGCCGAGCACGGCGGCCGCGATCCCCTTGGCGGCGCGGGCGCTCTCGGTCAGCTGGGCGGCGATGGCGGCCGTGCAGGCGAAGAACGTCCCGGTGGCCGCGACGGCCAGGCCGAGGGCGACCGCACCGGGGGCGCCCTGCCCCGCGAGACCGCCCGTCACGAGCAAGGCGACGCAGGCGTTGGCCACGAGGGCGGCGAGCAGGGCGGCGGTCAGCGGGGCCCGCCGCCCCACCATCGCGGCGGACAGCAGTTCCTGACGGCCCGTCTCCTCCTCCTCGCGGGTGTGCCGGACGACGATGATCAGGCTCATGGCGGCCGCGAGGACGGCGCCGTAGACGCCGGCCCGCCAGGCGGTCAGACCGCCGAGGGAATCACCGAAGACCGGTCCGTACAGGGCGCGCATCGAGCTGTTGACGTTCATCGAGGCGGCGATCCGGGCGCGTTCGGCGGCGGTGGCGTACACACTGCCCAGCGAGCCGGGCATGCTCACCAGCATGAGCGTGGTGACCAGGACCCACACCGGCATCATCACGCGGTCGCGGCGCAGCGCGAGCCGCAGCAGCACCCCGGTTCCGGCCAGTTGGTTCTTCATCGGGACGCCTCTTCGGTGTAGTGGCGCAGGAAGAGCTCTTCGAGGGTGGGCGGGGTCGAGGTCAGCGAGCGCACCCCCGACCCGGTGAGGGAGCGCAGTACGGCGTCCAGCTTGTCGGTGTCGGCCTGGAGGCGGACCTTGTGCCCCTGCACCTGGACGTCGTACACGCCCGGCAGGTGCGCGAGGCCGTTCGGCGGGCCGGCCAGCTCGGCGCTGATCGACGTGCGGGTGAGGTGGCGGAGTTCGGCGAGGGTGCCGGTCTCCACGGTGCGGCCCTTGCGGATGATGCTGACCCGGTCGCAGAGGGTCTCGACCTCGCTGAGGATGTGCGAGCTGAGCAGGATGGTGCGGCCGGCGGCGCGCGCCTCGGTGACGCAGCTCTGGAAGACCTCCTCCATCAGCGGGTCGAGGCCGGAGGTGGGTTCGTCGAGGACGAGCAGTTCGACGTCGGAGGCGAAGGCGGCGACGAGGGCGACCTTCTGCCGGTTGCCCTTGGAGTACGTGCGCCCCTTCTTGGTGGGGTCCAGCTCGAACCGTTCGACGAGTTCGGCGCGCCGGGTCCGGTCGAGGCCGCCGCGGAGGCGTCCGTAGAGGTCTATGACCTCGCCGCCGGAGAGGTTGCGCCACAGGGTGACGTCGCCGGGGACGTAGGCGACGCGGCGGTGGAGGGCGACCGCGTCGGCCCAGGGGTCGCCGCCGAGGAGCTCGGCGGTGCCGGAGTCGGCGCGCAGCAGGCCCAACAGGACCCGGATGGTGGTGGACTTGCCGGCGCCGTTGGGGCCGAGGAAGCCGTGGACCTCGCCGGTGGTGACCGAGAGGTCGAGTCCGTCCAGTGCGCGAGTGCGGCCGAACGCCTTGTGGAGGCCGGCAACGCTGATTGCCTTCGTCATGCTTCCGAACGTACGTTACTTTCACAAATTTGTGAAGCTTGAGAATCTCAGGAATCGCGTAAAGTCACGAAGGTGGCAGATGACATGGTGAACGTGGACGCGGGGACCGATACGGAGACCGGTATCAGCATCGGTGCCGGTGCCGGTGCCGATACCGGTGCCGGTACGGGCACCGGTACCCGGGACGGCGACGCCGTCTCCCGCTTCGTCGAGCGATTCGCGGCGCAGCTGACCGAGGCCGGAATGCAGCGCATGGCCGCGCGCGTCTTCGCCCAGCTGCTGGCCAGCGACGGCGGCGCGATGACCTCGGCGGAGCTGGGCGAGGCCCTGCGGATCAGCCCGGCCGCCGTATCGGGCGCCGTGTCCTACCTGACCCAGGTCAACATGGTCAGCCGCGAGCGCGAACCGGGCTCACGCCGCGACCGCTACGTCCTGCACAACGAGCTCTGGTACGAGACCTTCACGCGCCGCGACCAGGTCCTGACCCTGTGGGAGAAGACGCTGCGCGAGGGCGCCGCCACCCTTGGCACGGACTCGCCCGCCGGGGCGCGCGTCGCCGAGACGGCGGCCTTCTTCGAGTTCATGCAGGGCGAGATGCTGGGGCTGATGGACCGCTGGCGGGTCCACAAGGCGGCGATCGGCCTCGGCTGATCCGCCCGGGCGCGCGGTGATCGAATCCGGAAGCACCGATACCCGCAGACGGGACACCTCCTGCGTGCCATGCTGGAACGCATGAACCTGGAGGACCTGGTACGGCTGCGCCGCGCCCGGGACATGATGGACCGCGAGTACGCGGAGCCGCTGGACGTTCAGGCACTCGCGAACGTCGCCCTCATGTCGCCGGGACACTTCTCCCGCAGCTTCCGCGCCGCCTTCGGGGAAACCCCGTACAGCTACCTCATGACCCGCCGCGTCGAACGTGCGAAGGCGCTGCTGCGCCGCGGCGACATGAGCGTGACGGACGTCTGCTTCGCCGTCGGATGTACCTCGCTGGGGTCCTTCAGCTCGCGCTTCACCGAGCTCGTCGGCGAGACCCCCAGCGCCTACCGGGCCCGCAACCACGACGACGGCGCGGCGATCCCGGCGTGCGTCGCCAAGATCCTCACGCGACCGGTCAGGATCGGAGAAGCGAAATCCGCACCCTCCTCGTAGCGTCGACGGCATGGACATCAACCTCTCGCAGTGCTTCATCGCAGTCGACGACCACGACAAGGCGCTCGCCTTCTACCGCGACATCCTCGGCCTGGAGGTCCGCAACGACGTCGGATTCGAGGGGATGCGCTGGGTGACCGTCGCCTCCCCCACCCAGCCGGACGTGGAGATCGTCCTCGAACCGCCGCTCGCCGACCCCGGCGCCTCGGCCGCCGACCGGCAGGCCATGGCGGAGTTGCTGGCCAAGGGCCTGCTGCGCGGCGTGATCTTCTCCACCGACGACGTCGACGCCACCTTCGAACACATCCGGGCCGCCGGCGGGGAGGTGCTGCAGGAGCCGGTCGACCAGCCGTACGGCGTCCGCGACTGCGCCTTCCGCGACCCGGCGGGCAACATGCTCCGCTTCAACCAGCCCCGCAAGCACTGAGGACCGACTGCCTCAGGAGTCCGCGCAGGAGTCCGAGCAGACGGCCCGTCCGAGAGATGGAGACACGATGAGCAGGGCCACCGAGCCGGACTCCCGCCCCAGCGAACCTCAGGCACCGCAGGCACCGCACGCTGCCGACAGCCACGGTCTGATCCGCGTGCACGGCGCGCGCGTGAACAACCTCAAGGACGTCAGCATCGAGATCCCCAAGCGCCGCCTGACGGTGTTCACCGGAGTCTCCGGTTCGGGCAAGAGCTCGCTGGTGTTCGACACGATCGCCGCCGAGTCCCAGCGGATGATCAACGAGACCTACAGCACCTTCGTCCAGGGCTTCATGCCCACGCTGGCCCGCCCCGAGGTCGACGTACTCGACGGACTCACCACCGCGATCACCGTCGACCAGCAGCGCATGGGTGGCGACCCCCGTTCCACGGTCGGCACCGCCACCGACGCCAACGCGATGCTGCGCATCCTCTTCAGCCGGCTCGGCAAGCCGCACATCGGCCCGCCCAGCGCCTACTCCTTCAACGTCGCCTCCGTCCGGGCCAGCGGCGGCATCACGGTCGAGCGCGGCGCCGCCAAGACCAAGACCGTGAAGGCGACCTTCTCCCGCACCGGCGGCATGTGCGTGCGCTGCGAGGGCCGCGGCTCGGTCTCCGACATCGACCTCACCCAGCTCTACGACGACTCCAAGTCGCTCGCCGAGGGCGCGTTCACCATCCCCGGCTGGAAGTCCGACAGCTTCTGGACCGTGCGCGTCTACGCCGAGTCGGGCTTCCTCGACCCGAACAAGCCGATCGCGAAGTTCACCAAGAAGGAGATGCAGGACTTCCTCTACCGGGAGCCCACCAAGGTCAAGGTCGAGGGCGTCAACCTCACCTACGAGGGCCTCATCCCCAAGATCCAGAAGTCCTTCCTGTCCAAGGACAAGGAAGCGATGCAGCCGCACATCCGGGCCTTCGTGGAGCGGGCCGTCACCTTCACCGTCTGTCCCGAGTGCGAGGGCACCCGGCTCAGCGAGGGCGCCCGGTCCTCGAAGATCAAGAAGATCAGCATCGCCGACGCCTGCACCATGCAGATCAGCGACCTCGCGGAGTGGGTACGCGGCCTCGACGAGCCCTCGGTGGCCCCGCTGCTCACCGCACTGCAGCTGACCCTCGACTCGTTCGTGGAGATCGGCCTCGGCTACCTCTCGCTCGACCGGGCCTCGGGCACCCTGTCCGGCGGCGAGGCGCAGCGCGTCAAGATGATCCGCCACCTCGGCTCCTCGCTCACCGACGTCACCTACGTCTTCGACGAGCCCACCATCGGTCTGCACCCGCACGACATCCAGCGCATGAACGACCTGCTCCTGCGGCTGCGCGACAAGGGCAACACCGTGCTCGTCGTGGAGCACAAGCCGGAGACGATCGCGATCGCCGACCACGTCGTCGACATCGGCCCCGGCGCGGGCAGCGCCGGCGGCACCATCTGCTACGAGGGCACCGTCGAGGGGCTGCGCTCCGGCGGCACCATCACCGGCCGCCACCTCGACGACCGGGCCGAGCTCAAGCCATCGGTACGCAAGCCCACCGGCGCGCTGGAGATCCGCGGGGCCACCGCGAACAACCTGCGCGACGTCGACGTCGACATCCCGCTCGGGGTGCTCACGGTCGTCACCGGCGTCGCCGGGTCCGGCAAGAGCTCGCTGCTGCACAAGTCGCTCTCCCCGGACGCGGAGGTCGTCTCCATCGACCAGGGCGCGATCCGCGGTTCGCGCCGGAGCAACCCGGCGACCTACACCGGGCTGCTCGACCCGATCCGCAAGGCGTTCGCCAAGGTCAACGGGGTGAAGCCAGCCCTGTTCAGCGCGAACTCCGAGGGCGCCTGCCCGAACTGCAACGGCGCCGGGGTCATCTACACCGACCTGGCGATGATGGCCGGTGTCTCGACCACCTGTGAGGAGTGCGAGGGGAAGCGGTTCGACGCGTCGGTGCTGGAGTACCACCTCGCCGGCCGCGACATCAGCGAGGTGCTCGCCATGTCGGTGACCGAGGCCGAGGAGTTCTTCGGCTCGGGCGAGGCGCACACGCCCGCCGCGCACCGCATCCTCACCCGCCTCGCCGACGTCGGACTGGGCTACCTCAGCCTCGGCCAGCCCCTGACCACGCTGTCCGGCGGCGAGCGGCAGCGGCTGAAGCTGGCCACCCACATGGCGGAGAAGGGCGGGGTCTACGTACTCGACGAGCCGACCACCGGCCTGCACCTCGCCGACGTGGAGCAGCTGCTCGGCCTGCTCGACCGGCTGGTGGACTCCGGGAAGTCGGTCGTCGTCATCGAGCACCACCAGGCGGTCATGGCGCACGCCGACTGGATCATCGACCTCGGTCCCGGCGCCGGACACGACGGCGGCCTGATCGTCTTCGAGGGCACCCCCGCCGACCTGGTGGAAGACCGCTCCACCCTCACCGGCGAGCACCTCGCGGCGTACGTCGGCGCCTGACCCCGCGGCGCCTGACCCCGCGGCGTCCGGCCCCGCGGCGCCCGGCCCCTCGGCGCCGGAGGGCCGGGCCCGGACGCCTCCCCGGACCCCTGACCGCTGCGGTGGCAGGGGCCCGGGCGGCTGCCCGGCGTGGTCGGCGGACGTACGCGTACCCGCCGGGTCCGGCCCGTCGAGTGCATCGGGTGCGTCGGGCGTACCCGATGCACCCGGTGTGGTCACCTGGGCACGGTGAGCGTCCACGCTCCCGGACGCAGGGTCCACGTACGGCGACGGACCGGGCCCGTCAGCGCAGCGTCGGCGCGGTAGCGGAAGTCCGCGCCCGACACCGTCACCGTCTTCGCCCGGGCCGTGACCGTCGATTCGGCGGAGCTTCCGCCGCCCGTCCGGACCACGACCTCCGCCGCACCGCCGTCGTCCCGGGTGCGAACCGAGACGTCCTCCACGGGTCGGTCCACGTCCGCGAGCAGCACCCCGTCGGCCTCGACCCGCAGCCGGTGCCGACTCGTGGCCGCGCCGCCGGCCGCAGCCACCGGCCGGACCAGCGTCCGGACCAGCGAGCGGTACGCGCTCCACACCGACGGCCCGGCGGGCCGCGGGATCCCGTGCACCGGCGGAATCCTCAGCGCGCCGAGCACCACCCCGTCGCTGTCGTCGACCAGCAGGTCACAGCTCCGCACCGCCCCGTCGAGGACGGCCCGGGCGGCGGTGACGGCCGACAGCGGCACGCCGAGGGACCGCGCCAGCCCCAGTGAGCCCACCGGGCCCACCGGGACCAGCGCCAGCGGTCCCTCTCCCAGCCCGCGCTCCCGGTGCAGCAGCCCCACGGCGCGCACCAGGGCCCGGTCGTCACCGACGATCACCAGCCGTCGATGACCCCGGCGGGCAAGAGCCCGCGCAAATTCCTCCTGCGAATCCGGGAGGCAGATTTTCGCTGCCGCGCCCGCTGACAACACATCCTTCGCGATCCGCACGGACTCGCCGTCAAGACGGCGGGCGACCGGGTCGACGAGCACGAGCAGGCCGCCTACCGGCGCGCCCGCTTGGCTCATGGTGGGCTCTGGAGCCGACACCTCGGTCCTTCCTCGGGTAGCATCTTTGTGCAAGAGGCCCTTGCGCTATTGCGCCAGGGCCTTCGTCTATTCCGGGGTACCGGTCCGACGGCTCAGCCTGCGGTGTACATCGTCGTACGCCCCCTGACCTTGGACATGCCCCATCCGGAAGAGGTGTACGCCTGTGCCCGCTCTTGTGCTGCTCGGAGCTCAGTGGGGTGACGAGGGCAAGGGAAAGGCCACCGACCTGCTCGGTGGATCCGTTGACTATGTGGTGCGCTACCAGGGCGGCAACAATGCCGGCCACACGGTCGTCGTAGGCGACCAGAAGTACGCGCTGCACCTTCTCCCTTCCGGCATCCTCTCCCCCGGATGCACCCCGGTCATCGGTAACGGTGTCGTCGTCGACCCGGCCGTCCTGCTCTCCGAGCTGCGCGGCCTCAACGAGCGCGGCATCGACACCTCCAAGCTGCTCCTCAGCGGCAACGCGCACCTGATCACGCCGTACAACGTCACCCTCGACAAGGTCGGCGAGCGCTTCCTCGGCAAGCGCAAGATCGGTACCACCGGTCGCGGCATCGGCCCGACCTACGCGGACAAGATCAACCGCATCGGCATCCGCGTCCAGGACCTCTACGACGAGTCGATCCTCATCCAGAAGGTCGAAGCGGCGCTGGAGGGCAAGAACCAGCTCCTCGCGAAGCTCTACAACCGCCGCGCGATCGACGCCGCCCAGATCGTCGAGGAGATGCTCCAGTACGCGGAGCAGATCAAGCCGTACGTCGCCGACACCACGCTGATCCTCAACAACGCGCTGGACGAGGACAAGGTCGTGCTGTTCGAGGGCGGCCAGGGCACCCTGCTCGACGTCGACCACGGCACCTATCCCTTCGTCACCTCGTCCAACCCGACCGCCGGCGGCGCCTGCACCGGCACCGGCGTGGGCCCGACGAAGATCAGCCGCGTCATCGGCATCCTCAAGGCCTACACGACCCGAGTCGGCGCGGGCCCGTTCCCGACCGAGCTGTTCGACCAGGACGGCGAGGACCTGCGCCGCATCGGCGGCGAGCGCGGCGTGACCACCGGACGTGACCGCCGCTGCGGTTGGTTCGACGCGCCGATCGCACGTTACGCCACCCGTGTGAACGGCCTCACCGACTTCTTCCTCACGAAGCTGGACGTACTGACCGGCTGGGAGCAGATCCCGGTCTGCGTCGCGTACGAGATCGACGGCAAGCGCGTCGAGGAGCTGCCGTACTCGCAGACCGATTTCCACCACGCGAAGCCGATCTACGAATACCTCCCCGGCTGGTCCGAGGACATCACCAAGGCCAAGACCTTCGAGGAGCTCCCGGCGAACGCCCAGGCGTACGTCAAGGCCCTGGAAGAGATGTCGGGCGCCCCGATCTCCGCGATCGGCGTCGGCCCCGGCCGTACCGAGACGATCGAGATCAACTCGTTCCTCTAGGAGACCCGGTCCCCCCGGAGGGGCGGCAGGCGCACCCCGCGCCCGCCGCCCCTCCGGCGTTCCCGGGACGGCGCGGGACGGCCCCTGGCGCCCTCCAGCCCGCCCCGCACGGCCGGGAGGGGCTCACCGACGAGCAGTGGGGCTGAGGCCCCCTAGGCCGTCTCTTCCGGATCTTGCCGGGCCCGGCCCGCCCGGCACGGCACCTCGCCGCGTTGTCGGGACACC
>NZ_JBGBPT010000039.1:0-79276 GCF_041106355.1 Streptomyces sp. BF23-19
GACCAGGACGCACCGCCGCCGCGCAGTGCGCCCTGGGCGTACTTCGCTCCGGGTGAATTCGCGAACGTGCGGCTGCCCGCCGGCCGTACGTTCGTCGTATGGATCTTGTCGAAGTACTGCCGAACCGGCTGCACATGCTCCGCTTCCCCATCGGCCAGGCCTATCTCTGGCAGGACGGCGAATCCCTCACCCTGATCGACGCGGGCCATGCCGGGTCCGCCGACGGGATCGAGGAGGCGATCCGCTCCCTCGGGCTGCTGCCCGAACGGCTGGAGCGGATCGTCCTCACGCACTGCCACCGCGACCATGTCGGCGCGGCGGGTGAGCTCGCCGCCCGCTGGGGCGCGCGGGTGCTGGCGCACGGCTCGGACGCGCCGGTGATCCGGGGCGAGCGGCCGATGCCCGAACCGGTGCTGCTGGACTGGGAGATACCGCTGTACGCGCACGGCCTGACCGTCCCCGAGGCCCCGCCCACCCCGGTCGACCACGAGGTGGAGGACGGGGAGGCGCTGGGCTTCGGGGACGGGGCGTACGTCGTCCACGCCCCGGGCCACACGGACGGCAGCATCGGGATCCACCTTCCGCGCCACGGCGTGCTGTTCACGGGCGACTGCGTCGCCGCCGTCGGCCCGCTGATGCTGGGCGTCTTCAACGTGGACCGCGGTCGGGCGATCGAGACCTTCCACCGCCTGGCCGCGCTCGCCCCCTCGATCGCCTGCTTCGGCCACGGAGATCCGCTGACGGTGGACACGGCCGCGGCCCTGGCCGAGGCCGCGGCGGGAACGCCCGTCTGAGGGGCGTACCGGCGCGTGGTCGCTCAGCCGACCGGCGTGCCCGCCTCCAGGTACACGGGCCGGCCACGTTCGCGGGCGCGCAGGGCCCGGCGCAGGCGTTCGTAGCGGTGCTGCGGGAGCATGTCGGCGGCCTCGGCCTCCGTGACGAAGCGCCAGGCCCGCAGTTCCGGGCCGGGCAGCCGGAGCCGGGCCGTCGCCTCCGCCGAGAGTCGGCCGCCGTCGAAGAGCAGGCGCAGCCCGCCGTAGCCGGGCGGCTGGGGCGCCTCCCAGTCGACCACCAGCAGCCCGGGCGGCTTCTCCAGTACGACGCCCAGTTCCTCGGCGACCTCCCGTACGCCCGCGCCGGCGGGTGCCTCGCCCGCCTCGACGACCCCGCCCGGGAACTCCCAGCCCGCCTTGTACGTCGGATCGACCAGCAGCACCCGGTCCTGTTCGTCGAAGAGCAGGACACCGGCGGCCACCGTCTCCCGGGTGGGCTCCGGCGTCTGCACGATGTCGCAGACCTTCGCGGTGTCGGAGCGGACGGCCTCGGCGATGCGCTCCGCGGTCTCCCGCAGGGTCAGCACCCCGTTGTCGATGACGTGCGCGTCGCCGGTCAGCCAGCCGAGGGCCTGCTGGTAGACCGGGATGTGGTCGTAGGCCCACTGCCGGACCTGCAGATCGACCTGCTCGGGCTCCCCGAGTTCCTCCCGGGTCGCGATCCGCTCCCGCAGGATCGTTTCCGCAGGAGCCAGCAACACATGCCGCACCGGGATCCGCCGAGCCGCCAGCCCACCGAAGATCTCGTCCCGGTACTCCTGGCGCAGCAGGGTCATCGGTACGACGAGCACCCCGCCCAGTTCGGCCAGCATCGCCGCGGCCGTGTCCACCACCAACCGCCGCCAGCTCGGGAGGTCCTGGTAGTCGGTGACCTCGGCCAGTCGCTTGGCCGGTAGCAGCACGCGCAGCGCGTCGCCGATGAACTCCGGGTCGAACAGGGTGCTGTCCGGCAGGATTCCGGTCAGTTCGCGGGCCGTGCTGGTCTTTCCGGCGCTGAACGTGCCGTTGATCCAGACAATCACGTCTACCCCTTTCCCCATGGCTCGTCCGGAGCCCCCAGTGGCTTGCCCGCATCAGCCTGCCACGAAAACCTCGCGATCGACCCAGTGCTTATCCTCAAGGTCACAGCCCTGCTCGTGAGCCCCGGAGGATTCGCCACCGTGCCCCACAACCGCCACCCGTCCGAGCCCCGCTACGGCAACCGGCCGACCATGAAGGACGTGGCGTCCCAGGCGGGCGTCGGCCTGAAGACGGTGTCGCGCGTGGTCAACGGTGAGCCGGGAGTGACCCCTGAGACCGAGAGACGGGTCCAGGAGGCGATCGAGGCCCTCGGCTTCCGCCGCAACGACAGTGCCCGCGTGCTGCGCAAGGGCCGTACCGCCACCGTGGGCCTGGTCCTGGAGGATCTCGCCGATCCCTTCTACGGTCCGCTGAACCGGGCGGTGGAGGAGGTGGCCCGTGCGCACGGGGCGCTGCTCATCAACGGCTCCAGCGCCGAGGACCCGGACCGGGAAAGGGAGTTGGCGCTCGCGCTGTGCGCCCGCCGGGTGGACGGGCTGATCGTGATCCCGGCCGGGGACGACCACCGCTATCTGGAGCCGGAGATGCGGGCCGGTGTGTCCACGGTGTTCGTGGACCGCCCGGCGGGCCGGATCGAGGCCGATGTCGTCCTCTCGGACAACTACGGCGGCGCCCGGGGCGGGGTGGCCCACCTGATCGCGGGCGGCCACCGCCGGATCGGTTTCATCGGCGACCACCCCCGCATCCACACGGTGGCGGAACGTCTGCGCGGCTACCGCTCGGCGATGGCGGACGCGGGCCTGCCGGTGGCGGAATCCTGGATCTCGCTCGGGTCAACGGCCCCGGGACGGGTCGCGGCGGCGGCCGGGGCGATGCTAACGGGCCCGGACCCGGTGACCGCCGTCTTCGCCGGCAACAACCGGGTGACGGTGACCGTGGTACGGGTTCTGGCGGCGCACGGCCGCCCGGTGGCGCTGGTCGGCTTCGACGACTTCGAGCTGGCCGATCTGCTCCGTCCGGGCGTGACGGTGGTCGCCCAGGACCCGGCGGCCCTGGGCCGGGTGGCCACGGACCGCCTCTTCCAACGCCTCGCGGGCGCGGACCTGACCCCGTCCCGCATCGAACTCCCGACCCGCCTGATCCCCCGCGGCTCGGGCGAACTCCCGCCCTCGATGTGAGCCCTGTCGCTCGATCGGTGTCCCGAGGCGGAGGTCGCACGATTGTCAGTGCCCTGTGCGACGCTCGACAGCCGGGTCAACGGAGTCGAACAGCAAGGGAACATCAGGGCGGAGCTCGCCGCCGATTCGGAACGCATGATGGTCTGGCTCCAGCACTCCGCCCTACGTGCCCAGTTCCGGATCGCGGGCATCTTCGAAGTCGAACTCCTCGAGAACAGAGGCGCCGACATTCCATCGATGGAGGCGGCCATCACGTGGGTCGAGCAGGAACTGGACAATGCAGTTGCCGCTCTGTCCCGATACGAGGCCGCCGACCGTTCGGGCCACATCACGACGCTGGCACTCGCGCTCTGCGCCGTGTGTGAGGCCGTGGGCCGATGGGAGGATTGGGCGACCGTGAGCGAGGCGGGACTTGCGGCATCGACAGGCGACGCGTCGGACGGCCTCCGCGCGGTTTTCCTGGGGAGCCAGGCGAACATCGCTCGCTACCGCCGCGAGTTCGCCGCGGCGCTCACGTACGCGACCCAGGCGTACGACGCGGCGCACACGTCTCAGGAACCCCTGCTCATCGCGGATGCGGCCAATCTGCTGGGCTGTGTTCTCAGAGATACGGGCAACCAGGAAGAAGGCCTCCCCCTGCTGCTGCGGAGCCTCGAGATATTCGAACGCCATGAGGTCAAGCACGAGATCGGAAAGGTCCTGTACAACCTCGGGACGGTTCACCGGGCCTCCGGAGAACTGGAGAAGGCGATCGAGTACTTCGAGCGGGATCTGACCGTATGCGTCCAGACGTCCGACGAGCCGGGCGCGGCGGAGACTCTGAACACTCTGGCCCTGACCTACGCGGAGCTGGGTCGACCGGACAAGGCGGAAAAGCTCCAGCGGGAATCCCTGGCCAGGTTCTCCAAGATCGGGAACCCGCACAAGGTGAGCATGGTTCTCAACGATCTCGCCCTCACCTTGCGCCGCCAGGACCGCCTCGAAGAAGCCCTGTTGCTGCACGGCGAAGATGTGGAACTCTGCCGCACGGTGGGGAACAGGTCCGGTGAGGCCGTGGCCCACGGGAACGCGGCGGACGTCCTGCTGCTCCTCGGACGCGTCCGTGAGGCGTCCGACCGCGCCGAACTCGCCCGGTCCCGGTTCGCCGAGCTCGGGGACGAGCAGCGGCTCGCTGAGGCAGTGGTCTCCCACATCGCCATTCTGTTCAGGGACGGCCGCATCGACGAAGTCGCTGCCAAGGCGGAATGGGCCGTCGATGTCCTGACCCGGTTCGGCGACGAGAGGAGGGCAGCCGGGGCCCATCAGATCCTGGCTCGCGAGTACGGCGAGCAAGGGCTCTGGGAGGACAGTCTGGCGCACGCGGAACGGTCGCTGCGCGAGGAAGGGAAGAGCCTCTCCCCCTCCGTGCGGGCAGTGAGCCGCATCCTGGCTGTTCAGGCTTGTGTACGACTCGGTCGCGCCGATCAGGCCGAGCGGCACCGCGAATTCCTGGACGCCGGTTCAGCGGATCCGCCGACATCCCCTTCACAGGCCGAAAGCTTCGGCCTGTGAAGGGTGAAGACGATCAGTTGGTGGCCGTCAGGGTGGCCGAGCGGCGCGGGATGGCGAAGGCGTCCAGTTCCGCGCGGGTCAGGCCGGTGAGGGCGGTGACCTCCTCGGTGCCGACCGCGCCGCAGTCGAGGCCGCGGACCAGGTAGCCGGCCAGGGCCTTGGCGGTGGCGGGCTCGTCCATCACGTCGCCCTCGATCTTGGCCACGTACGCCTTCAGGCGCGCCGCGGCGGCCTCCAGGCCCTCGCGGTAGAAGGTGAAGACGGCTGCGTAGCGGGTCGGCAGGTGCGCCGGGTGCATGTCCCAGCCCTGGTAATAGGCGCGGGCCAGGGCGCGGCGGGTCAGGCCGTAGTGCAGCTTCCAGGCCTCGTGGACGTGCTCGGTGGTGCCGATCGGCAACACGTTGGTCGAGCCGTCGGAGACGCGTACGCCGGTGCCGGCGGCCGCGACCTGCATGATCGCCTTCGCGTGGTCGGCGGCGGGGTGGTCGCTCGACTGGTACGCGGCGGAGACGCCGACGCAGGCGCTGTAGTCGAAGGTGCCGTAGTGCAGGCCGGTGGCACGGCCCTTCGAGGCCTCGATCATCCGGGCGACCGTGGCGGTGCCGTCGGAGGCGACGATGGACTGGCTGGTCTCGATCTGGATCTCGAAGCCGATCCGGCCCGGGCGCAGGCCGCGGGTGCTCTCGAAGGCCTCCAGCAGCTTGACGAACGCGCTGACCTGCTCGGCGTAGGTGACCTTCGGCAGGGTCAGGACGAGGCCCTCGGGCAGGCCGCCGTGCTCCAGCAGGCCGGAGAGGAAGATGTCCGTGGTGCGGATGCCGCGGTCGCGGACGTTGGACTCCATGCACTTCATGCGGATGCCCATGTACGGCGCGTTGGTGCCGTTGGAGAAGGCCTCCGAGACGAGGCGGGCGGCGCGGGCCGCGGCCTGGTCCTCCTCCTCGTCGGAGCGGACGCCGAAGCCGTCCTCGAAGTCGACGCGGAGGTCCTCGATGGGCTCGCTCCGGAGCTTGGCGCGGACGCGGTCGTAGACGGGTACGGCCAGCTCGTCGGAGATGCCGAGCACCTTGGCGAAGGTGGCGGCGTCGGGAGCGTGCTCGTCGAGGGCGGCGAGGGCCTGGTCGCCCCAGGAGCGGATGGTGTCCGCGGCAAAGACGTCACCGGGTACGTAGACGGTGTGGATGGGCTGCCGGGTGCCGGGGTCGCCCGGGTAGTGGCGCGCGAGTTCCGCGTCCACCGGCGCGAGGGAGGCGCTGATGCCCTCGCTGACCGCGCCTGCGAGGCTCGTCGCCACCTTCTCCTGCTGACCCATCGTGCACTCTCCTCTTTTCCGCTTCACGGAAGCATAGATCCGCATAGCAGAATTTAGTCACGAGGTTCCGCTCCGTCAATGGTCCCTCCGCCGTCCTGGACAAACGACCCGGGGCCGCGCGGTGACAAACACCACACAGCCCCGTGGTCGGAGAGTACGCAGGTCAGCGGCTGCGGACCGGGATCAGGCCGGAGCGTGCGCCGCCGGCATACGGGGAACACAGACGGCCGTGACGAGGGCCGCGGCCGGCCAGATCCCCAGCCCCAGGGCCACCGCCGTGTAGAGGGCCTTCCCGTCCGCCGCCAGGACGCCGGCGAACACCGCCGCGTTGAGCAGCCCGGCCTCGGTGGCGAGCCAGGCCACCCACGGGTCCCGCCGGGCCGGCGAGCCCACCAGCCCTTGGACGAGATGGGACAGGAACAGCAGCGCCATCCACGACACGCACAGGACCAGCACCCCCACCCACCACGGGGCCGGCGGCCAGAACAGCAGCACCACACCGATGAGGACGCCGGCCGTGACGGCCGCCGCGACCCCCCGGCCGTCCTCGTCGGTCACGTCGGCGGAACTCCTGGAGACGAAGAACGCCACCAGGTAGGCGAGCAGCGCGGTGCCGAGCGTCGTGAGGGCCGACGAGCCCCAATCGCCCACTCCGACGAGCTGGGCGTACACCCCGGCGGCGCCGAGCAGCGAGCCCCACAGGAGGCGTGGCCGGGTGCCGGGTACGGACGAGGCCGGGATCGGGTGGCCGGACCCGGTGCGAACGTACGACGAGGGCCTCCCGGTCCGGTGGGGACGTCTGCGTCCGCACCGGCCCCGGAAGGCCCTCACTCGTTCGTGCACCCGGTGGGCGACGCGTCGTCGTCCCGGGATCGGGGCGATCTAGCCCTTGCGCGCCTTGATCTCGTCCGTCAGCTGCGGGACGACGGCGAAGAGGTCACCGACGACGCCGTAGTCGACGAGGTCGAAGATCGGGGCCTCGGCGTCCTTGTTGATGGCCACGATGGTCTTCGAGGTCTGCATGCCGGCCCTGTGCTGGATCGCGCCCGAGATACCGGAGGCGATGTACAGCTGCGGGGAGACCGACTTGCCGGTCTGGCCGACCTGGTTGGTGTGCGGGTACCAGCCGGCGTCTACGGCGGCACGCGAGGCGCCGACGGCCGCACCGAGGGAGTCCGCGAGGGCCTCGATGATGCCGAAGTTCTCGGCACCGTTGACGCCACGGCCACCGGAGACGACGATCGCGGCCTCGGTCAGCTCGGGGCGGCCGGTCGACTCGCGCGGGGTGCGAGCGGTGACCTTGGTGCCGGTGGCCAGGGCGCCGAAGGTGACGGCGAGCGCCTCGACGGCGCCGGCGGCCGGAGCGGCCTCGACCGGGGCCGAGTTCGGCTTCACGGTGATGACCGGAGTGCCCTTGGAGACGCGGGACTTGGTGGTGAACGACGCGGCGAAGGCGGACTGCGTCGCGACCGGGCCCTCGTCACCCGCCTCCAGGTCGATGGCGTCGGTGATGATGCCCGAGCCGATACGGACGGCCAGGCGTGCGGCGATCTCCTTGCCCTCGGCGGAGGACGGGACGAGCACGGCGGCCGGGGAGACGGCCTCGTACGCGGCCTGGAGCGCGTCCACCTTCGGTACCACGAGGTACTCGGTGAACTCGGGGGCGTCGGCGGTGAGGACCTTGACCGCGCCGTGCTCGGCGAGCACCGCGGCGGTGGCATCGGCACCGGCGCCCAGGGCGACGGCGACGGGCTCGCCGATGCGACGGGCCAGCGTCAGCAGCTCGAGGGTGGGCTTGCGGACGGCACCGTCCACGTGGTCGACGTAGACGAGAACTTCAGCCATGGGACTGCTCTCCTGCGATTGCGAAGTGTCTGGGGGCTAAGAGGGGTGGCCGAGGTTCTCAGATGAACTTCTGGCCGGCCAGGAACTCGGCCAGCTGCTTGCCGCCCTCGCCCTCGTCCTTGACGATCGTGCCGGCGGTGCGGGCCGGGCGCTGCGCCGCGGAGTCGACCGCGGTCCAGGAACCCTCGAGGCCGACCTCGTCGGACTCCAGGTCCAGGTCGGACAGGTCCCAGGACTCGACCGGCTTCTTCTTGGCGGCCATGATGCCCTTGAAGGACGGGTAGCGGGCCTCGCCCGACTGGTCCGTCACCGAGACGAGCGCGGGGAGGGAGGCCTCCAGCTGCTCGCTCGCGGTGTCGCCGTCACGGCGGCCGGTCACGGTGCCGTCCTCGATCTTGACCTCGGAGAGCAGGGTGACCTGCGGGACGCCCAGGCGCTCGGCCAGGATCGCCGGCAGCACACCCATGGTGCCGTCGGTCGACGCCATGCCGGTGATGACCAGGTCGTAGCCGGCCTTCTCGATCGCCTTGGCGAGCACCAGCGAGGTGCCCATGACGTCGGTGCCGTGCAGGTCGTCGTCCTCGACGTGGATGGCCTTGTCGGCGCCCATCGAGAGCGCCTTGCGCAGCGCGTCCTTGGCGTCCTCGGGGCCCACCGTCAGGACGGTGATCTCGGCATCGTCGGCCTCGTCGGCGATCTGCAGCGCCTGCTCGACGGCGTACTCGTCGAGCTCCGACAGCAGGCCGTCGACGTCGTCACGGTTGACGGTCAAGTCCTCGGTGAACTGCCGGTCGCCCGTGGCGTCGGGCACGTACTTCACACAGACAACGATCCTCAGGCTCACGCCGGCTCTCCTACCGCATCGTCTTTTCTGGTACCGCCTTATGCAGGCAGCATAGGCGCCTTGTCGGGCGGATCCCGGTCGGGGCGGCCCGCGCTCCGAAGGGAATGTTACTCGTCAGTACATCGTGGGTCCCGCCAAGTCGCAAGGCTGCCGAGCTGTGATCTGCCCAACGCCGTCCGGCCCTCCCAAGCAGGGACGATTCAGTCGCGCAACGCGTTGAAGCGCCCCTGGTGGTACAGCAGGGGGCGGCCTTCTCCGGCCGGATCCCCGACGACCGCCTCAGCGATGATCACACGATGCTCGCCGGCGGGCACACGAGCCACCACCCGGCAGACCAGCCACGCCAGTACGCCGTCCAGCACCGGCACCCCGTGCGGGCCCGCGGCCCAGCCGGTCGGCGGACCGAAACGATCCGCTCCGCTGCGGGCGAACAGCCCCGCCAGCTCCCGTTGGTGCTCGGCGAGTATGTGGACTCCGAGGTACTCGCTGTCGCGGACCGCGGGCCAGCTGGAGGCCCCGGTGCCGATCGTGAAGGACAGCAGCGGCGGATCGGCGGAGACGGAGTTGAGCGAGGTGGCGGTGAACCCCACCGGGCGGCCGCCGTCCTGGGCGGTGATCACGGCGACGCCGGCGGCGTGCTGCCGGAAGACCGAGCGCAGCAGGTCGGGCGAGCCGGGGCGGGACGCGCCGGGGGCCGGTGCGGAGCCGGGACGGGGGGAACGGGGGGACGGAGCCGTGGGGACCGTCGGGACTGTCGGAGCAGTCATCAGGGTTCTGCCTTCTGCCGCGGGACACGCGGGCGCTGTCGGGGATCGGGGGCCGGGGTGCTCAGTGGGCCCGACAGCGCGCGCTCGCGTGGCGGACGAGGTCCACATGGACCCGTCCGTAGAGCAGGAGTTCATACGGCATACCGCCAGCCTGGCGATCTCCCGTGGACGCAGTCAAGCGAGATCGGGCAGATGTCAGGCGCGTCACGCTGTGTGCGGGCGCGCGCACCGGCGCCCCCGGCCCCTGGACGGCGGATCGCCCGACGGCGACGTCCGGACGCCCGGCGGCGGGGCCCCGCGTCATACGGCGGCCCCCAGGGCGGCGATCACGTCCACCTTGCGCGGCATCCCGGCCGCCCGCCGCACGATCCGGCCCGCCGAGTCCAGGACCAGTACGGTCGGGGTCTTCTCGATCCCGAGGGCCCGCACCAGGTCGAGCCGCTCCTCGGCGTCGATCTCGATGTGCGCCACCCCGTGCACCATCGCGGCGACCTCGGCGAGGATCCGCCGGGTGGCCCGGCAGGGCTGGCAGAAGGCGCTGGAGAACTGCACCAGGGTGGCCCGCTCCCCCGGCTCCGCGCCCAGTTCGGCGGCGCCCAGTCGGGTCCGCGCGTCTTCCTGCCCCAGCACTCGCGCTCCCGTCGCCGTATTCGTCCGCGTACGTCATCCTCGTACGCTCGTCCGTGCATCCGAGCACCCGGCGGGCCCGCGACATTCCCGGCGTGATGAGAATCTCCCCGGGCAGGGGCCTCTGGACTGGCCAGCGGGCCGCGTATGGGGCACGATCCCCATGGTCGCGTACCTACGCTTCCGTAACTTCCGGCCGGGAGCACCTCCCCAGGCAGAAAGCGGGGTCTCCCCACCATGGCTGAGCTCGTCTACCCTCCCGTGATCGGCGCCGCGCACGGACTCTTCCGCGCGCTGGACATCCGTATCGACATGAAGGGCACCGAGAACATCCCCCGCAAGGGCGGTGCGGTCCTGGTGTCGAACCACATCGGATACCTCGACTTCATCTTCGCCGGCCTGACGGCGCGACCGCAGAAGCGCCTGGTCCGTTTCATGGCCAAGGAGTCGGTGTTCCGGCACAAGGTGTCCGGTCCGCTGATGCGCGCGATGAAGCACATCCCCGTCGACCGCACGCAGGGTGAGGCCGCCTACCAGCACGCCCTGGACTCGCTGCGGGCCGGAGAGATCATCGGCGTCTTCCCCGAGGCGACGATCTCCCAGTCCTTCACGCTCAAGAGCTTCAAGTCGGGCGCCGCGCGCATGGCGCAGGAGGCCGGGGTCCCGCTGATCCCGGTGGCGCTGTGGGGCACCCAGCGGCTGTGGACCAAGGGCCGCCCGAAGAACCTCAAGCGCAGCCACATCCCGGTGACGATGCGCGTGGGCGAGCCCGTGGAGGCTCCGGCCGACCAGTACGCCGGCGCCATCACCCGGCGGCTGCGCGAGCGCGTGCAGGAGCTGCTGGACGCCGCGCAGCGCGCCTACCCGGACAAGCCGAAGGGCGCCGACGACTCATGGTGGCTCCCGGCCCACCTGGGTGGCACCGCGCCGACGGCGGCCGAGGTCCGCGAGGCCGGCTGACCGACCCCGACCATGACGTCGGCCTCCGGGACCGCAACGGGTCCCGGAGGCCGGCGTCGACAACCCGGGCCCTCAGAGTTTCACGTCGATACGCACGTTCCACTTGGTGTGGTGGCCCTTCTTGCCATGATGACCCTTTTTGTCATGGTGGTCCCACTTGTCATGACGGTTCCACTTGTCGTGGTGGTGGCCCTTCCCGTCATGGTGCTTCCACTTGTCATGGTGGTCCCGCTTGTCGTGATGGTCCCACTTGTCGTGATGGTCCCTTCCGGGGGCTTCGCAGGGGGCCGCGAAGCACTGCCACTGCTGCCCCCCGTCGACGGCGTGGGGCGCCGCCGTCGGGGTGGCGGCGAAGGCGGTCGTGGGCACGAGCACCCCTCCCGCCGCGACAGCGGTCGAGGCCACGAGCAGGGCGAGACGTCGGGTTCGAAGAAGCTGGGTCATAGCCGTTCTCCTCTTTCAGGGAAGCCGGATCGGTCTTCCCCTCCAGTACGCCTCGCCCCGGATCTCCCGTCATGTCGCTGCATCTCGTGGCTTGACGGATCGAAGAGCCTCTGACCTCGGTTCGGGTTGTCGGCGTGGGTCAGGGTCTCCCAGGCCTCGAAGTGGTTCTCGGTGCCCGCCGGGCGGCGGCCCTCGGTGAGCCTGCGGGTGTTCTCCAGCGTGACGCCGAGCCGGGTGTGCAGGGCGTTGTAGCCGACCTCGGTGGCCGGGCCGATGCCCGTGGTCGGCTTCCCGCCGCACAGCCACGAGGGCACGGCCGCGCCGAGTTCGTAGGCCGCGTGGAAGCCCGGCGCGTGCCGGAACCGGTCCTTGAACCGCCGCCCCCTCAGCCCACCCCCTCCCGCCTCCGACGGCGGTGGGCCGCGACCCGCGCCCGCGTGGCACAACTGCCGGAGCAGTAGCGGCGCGCACTCCCCGGACCGGTGGCGAGGAAGAACCGCCCGCAGCCCGCGGCGGCGCAGGCGCCCCAGGCGATCCGTCCGTACTCCGTGAGCAGTTGGGCGAGCGCGAGGGCGCCCGAGGCGAGGAACCACTCGCCCCAGCCGGCCTCCTCGCCCCGGTCGACGTGCAGGTGCCAGGGATGTCCGTCGTGGCGGGTGAGGCGGGGGCGGGTGCCGTACTCGGCGAAGAGCGCGTTGACGGCCTCGGCGGCGCGGTCCTCGTCGGCCTCGCCCAGCACCGTCGCCATCCGCCGGGCCGCGGCGCGCAGTTCCGCCGCGCCCGCCTCGGAGAACGCCTCCTCCGCGAGGTCAGCGGGGCGCTCCCCGTGCCCGGCCAGCAGTTCCGCGAGCTCGGCGCGCGGCAGTTCGGGGGTCACCCGGACCGCTTCGGCGAGGTCGATCAGTCGCCGGGCCGCCGAGAAGCCCTCCCGCGGGTCACCCATCCCAAGTCCTTTCGCCCTACACGCGCATGACGTAACGTCTTGTGCGTCTATCGCGTTACAGCATACCGGGGAGGGGTCCCATGGGCGGTTTCGGCCGGTACCTGGCGGCGGCGCTGGCCGCGCGCATCGCCTCGGAGGGCATGGGCATGGCCGTGGTGCTGCTCGCCCTGGAGCGCACCGGGAGCGCGGCGCACGGCGCGTTCGTCCTGACGGCCTGGCTGGCCCCGCACGTCCTGGCGGCCCCGCTCGCGGGCGCCGCGGCGGCCCGGACCCGCCGGCCGCGCCTTTTCCACGCCGGCGCCCTGGCCGGGTTCGCGACGGCCGTCGCCGCGCTGACCGTCCTGCTCGGCCGGGCCCCCGTACCGCTGGTGCTGGCCGTGGCGGTGCTCGGCGGCTCCTGCGGGCCGATGGTGACGGGCGGGCTGTCCAGCCTGATCACCGCCCTGGTCCCGGCGGGACCCGGGCGGGACCGGGCGTACGGCTGGGACGCCGCGACCTACAACGCGGCGGCGGTGACCGCGCCGGCGGCGGTCGGCCTGGTCGCGGCGCTGGGCTCGGCCGGGCCCGCCATGGCCGTCCTGGCGGCGTCCGGAGCCCTGGCGGCGGCGCTGGCGGCCACCCTCCCGTACGAGGACCAGGGCGCGGGCCCGGTCCCGGGCGCACCCCGGGCCGGGCTGGGGGCGGGGCTCGCGGCGCTGTGGCGGGTCCGGGAGCTACGGGCGGTCACCTCGGCCACGACCCTGGGCTTCGTGGGCATCGGCTCGCTCACCACCGTCTCGGTGCTGCTGGCCACGGAGCTCGGCAGCCCGGGTGGCGGGGGTGTGCTGATGACGGCCTTCGCGGTGGGCGCGCTGGGCGGCTCGCTCACGCTGGGCCGGAACACGTCCGTGGAGCCCGGCCGGCTGGTGCGGTGGGCGCTGGCCTGCACCGGGGCGGCCCTCGCGGCGGCCGCGTTCGCCCCGTCGGTGGCCGTGACGGCGGCGGTGTTCGCCCTCGCCGGGGTGTGCGACGGGCCGCTGCTCACGGCCACGCTGCGGATCCGCGCGCGGTACGCACCGGACGGGGTGCGGACCCAGGTGTTCACCCTGGGCGCGGGGCTGAAACTGACGGCCGCGTCGGCCGGGGCGGCCCTGGTCGGGATCGCGGCCGACGCGCCCGCGGCGGCGCTGCTGACCGGGATCGCCGGGCTGCTGCTCGCGGCGGCGCTGCTGCACGCCCTGACGGTGCCGCGGGAGCCCGTCGGCCCCGCCCGCACCGCAACCGCAGGGCCTACAGGGCCGTCGGCAGGCTCCGCCACAACCGCGACCGGTCTGCGGACTCCTGAAGGGCCTTGAGCACGGTCGGGTGCGGGGCGGCGTGGAGCTCGGGGTGGTCGATCTCGCCGAGTTCGGGGCGCACGGGGAAGGCCAGTCGTTCCTGGTCGAGGTCGAACCGGGCGTCCACTCCGGGCTTGTTGCCGCGCGGGTCGAGGCGGGACCAGCGCGTACTGCCGGGCAGCCGCAGGGCGACCAGGCCGTGCACGACGGGGTTCGTGCCGTCGTCGTCCGCCAGGCGCTGGTAGCACAGGGCCCCCGGGATGCCCTGGGCGCGCAGCAGGGCGACGAGGGCGTGGGCCTTGGCGTAGCAGATGCCGTTGCGCGTGGCGAGGACGTCGGAGGCGCGCCAGGCGACGCGCGGGTCGCCGGAATCGGCCGAGTGCGGGATGGTGTCGCGGACGAACTCGAAGGCAGCCTCCGCGTATGAATATGCGTCGGCGTTGGATGACCAGAGCGCGTCGGAGGCTTCCTGTACGACCGGATGCCAGTGGTCGATCGCCTCGCTTGACGCCAAATAGGCGTGGATATCTGGGTTCTGTTGGATGAGCCGCATGGCCGGAGCATAGGCAAACCCCCGACCGTAGATCAATAGATTTACGGTCGAGGGTATAGCTATGCGGTTCTGCGTGGTGCGCCGACTAGCGTGCCAGCTCTTCCTTCAGCGCCTGGAGGAAGCCGTCCACGTCCTCTTCCTGGGTGTCGAAACCGCACATCCAGCGGACGTCGCCAGCGGCCTCGTCCCAGAAGTAGAAGCGGTAACGCTTCTGCAGTCGCCGCGAGACCTCGTGGGGCAGCCGCGCGAACACCGCGTTCGCCTGCACCGGGTAGAGGATCTCCACGCCGTCCGTCTCGCGCACGCCGGCGGCGAGCCGCTGCGCCATCGCGTTGGCGTGTCGGGCGTTGCGCAGCCACAGGTCCTTCGCGAGCAGGGCCTCCAGCTGCACCGACACGAAGCGCATCTTGGACGCGAGCTGCATCGACATCTTGCGGATGTGCTTCATCTGCCGGACCGCGTCCGGGTTGAGCACCACCACGGCCTCGCCGAACATCATGCCGTTCTTGGTGCCGCCGTACGACAGCACGTCCACGCCGACCGCGTTCGTGAAGGCGCGCATCGGCACGTCGAGGGAGGCCGCGGCGTTGGCTATCCGGGCACCGTCGAGGTGGACCTTCATGCCGAGCCCGTGGGCGTGCTCACAGATCGCCCGGATCTCGTCCGGGGTGTAGACCGTACCCAGCTCGGTGTTCTGGGTGATCGACACGACCTGCGGCATCGCCCGGTGCTCGTCCTCGAAGCCCCAGGCCTCCTGGTCGATCAGCTCGGGGGTGAGCTTGCCGTCCGGGGTCGGTACGGCGAGCAGCTTGAGGCCCGCCATCCGCTCCGGCGCGCCGCCCTCGTCCACGTTGATGTGGGCGCTCTTGGCGCAGATCACGGCGCCCCAGCGGTCCGTCATCGCCTGGAGGGCGGTGACGTTCGCGCCGGTGCCGTTGAAGACCGGGAAGGCTTCCGCGTACGGCCCGAAGTGGCTGCGGATGACCTTCTGCAGGTGTTCGGTGTAGTCGTCCTCGCCGTAGGCGACCTGGTGGCCGCCGTTGGCGAGCGCGACGGCGGCCAGGACCTCCGGATGCACTCCCGCGTAGTTGTCGCTCGCGAAGCCGCGCACCGCCGGGTCGTGGTGGCGCCTGGCGTCGGTCTTCCCTGCCTCGGTTCTCACGGTTGCGGAGTGAGCCACAGACGCTGTCCGTTCACATCGATGGCGGGCCGCTCCCAGACGCCGGCGATGGCCTCGGCCAGCTCCGTCACGTCGGTGAAGCCCGCGAACTTCGCAGTGGGACGCTCGGCGCGCATCGCCTCGTGCACCAGTGCCTTGATGACCAGGATCGCAGCTGCCGCGCCGGGGCCCTCGTCACCCCCCGCCTTGCGGAAGGAGTCCGCCATGGCCAGGGTCCAGGCCTCGGCCGCCGCCTTGCCCGCGTTGTACGCGGCGTTGTTGGCGACCGGCTTGTGCGCCCCGGACTGGCTGATCAGCACGTAGCGGCCGCGGTCACTGCGCAGCAGGCCGTCGTGGAAGGCCAGCGAGGTGTGCTGGACCGTGCGGATGAGGAGCTTCTCCAGGAAGGTCCAGTCCGCGAGGTCGGTGTCGGTGAAGGTCTTGCTGCCGCGCCAGCCGCCGACGAGGTGGACCAGGCCGTCGATCCGACCGAACTCCTTCTCGGTCTGCTCGGCCCAGGCCTTGGTGGCGTCCAGGTCGAGCAGGTCCACGGTGTCACCGGTGATGGTGGCGCCACCGTGGGCGTAGCGTGCCGCGTCCACGGCCTCCGCGAGCCGTCCCGCATCGGCGTCGGACGCGATGACCACCGCACCCGCCTCGGCGAGGCGGAGCAGGGTGGCGCGGCCGGCGGGCCCGCCGGCCCCGGCCACCGCCACCACCGCTCCGTGCAGCTTTCCGTTGCCGTTCCCGGAGCCGTTCATCTGTGCAGCCTCCTGTGGGCGAGTGCTCACGCGGCGACTCGCTCGGCCTGCTCCGCGTTCAGGGCGGTGATGCCCTTGGTCGCTGCGATGGTGCCCTTGAGCTTCTTGGCGAGCGCCTCAAAGAACATGCTGAGCGGAAACTCGTCCGGAAGCACGTCGTCCACGAGCTTGCGCGGCGGCTGCGTCAGGTCCAGGGCGTCGGCGCCCTTGGCCCACTTGGAACCCGGGTGCGGGGCGAGGTAGGTGGAGACCAGCTCGTACGCCTTGAACCAGTGCACCAGCTTGGGGCGGTCGATGCCGGCCCGGTACAGGTCCTCGATCTCGGCGCACAGCTGGTTGGTGACCTGCGGGGCGCGCATCCAGTCGATCTTCAGCTTGTTGTCCGTCCAGCGCACGACGTCGTGCTTGTGGAGGTAGGCGAAGAGCAGCTGGCCACCGAGGCCGTCGTAGTTGCGGTTGCGGTCACCGGAGACCGGGAAGCGGAACATCCGGTCGAAGAGGACGGCGTACTGCACGTCACGGCCGTGCTCGTTGCCCTCGGACTCCAGCTTCACGGCCTCCTTGAAGGCGGTGAGGTCGCAGCGCAGCTCCTCCAGGCCGTACATCCAGAAGGGCTGGCGCTGCTTGATCATGAAGGGGTCGAACGGCAGGTCGCCGTGGCTGTGGGTGCGGTCGTGGACCATGTCCCACAGGACGAAGGCCTTCTCGCAGCGCTCCTGGTCCTCGACCATGCGGGCGATGTCCTCGGGCAGGTCGATGCCCAGGATGTCGACGGCGGCCTCGGTCACCTTGCGGTAGCGGGCGGCCTCGCGGTCGCAGAAGATGCCGCCCCAGGTGAAGCGCTCGGGGGCCTCGCGCACGGCGATGGTCTCCGGGAAGAGGACGGCCGAGTGGGTGTCGTAGCCCGGGGTGAAGTCCTCGAAGGTGATGCCGAGGAAGAGCGGGTTGTCGTACCGGGTGCGCTCCAGCTCGGCGAGCCACTCGGGCCACACCATCTTGAGCACGACGGCTTCCAGGTTGCGGTCCAGGTTGCCGTTCTGGGTGTACATGGGGAAGACGACCAGGTGCTGGAGCCCGTCGGCGCGCTCGGCCGCCGGGTGGAAGGCCAGCAGGGAGTCGAGGAAGTCCGGCACCTTGAAGTCGTCCGCGGCCCACTTGCGCAGGTCGGCGACGAGGGCCTGGTGGTACGCGGCACCGTGCGGGAGCAGCGGCGAGAGCGTCTCGACCGCCGTGATCACGCGTTCCACCGCGGCCAGGACGGTGGCACGGCCGTGCGCGCCCTCGACCTCGAAGTCGATGGAGCCGTCCGTGGCCTGCCAGGGCCGGATCTCCTCCACGGCGGCCTTGAGCTCGGGCCACGCGGGGTGGTCGACCACCCGCGTTTCGGCGGTTATCACGGCGCCGCCGGTACCGGGCACAAGAGTTTCCGTCATGTCACTTCCTCCACAGGAGAACCTCACGTATGGGCAGAGTATGCGCGCGAGGCTCTCCCCCTCAAGAGGGAACTCGGGAAATTATCCTGCGTCACCCCCCATTTCACCGGAAGTCTTCCCGTTCGTTGCTGCGGAATCGAGGACTCCGCCCAGTTGCGCCAAGGCTTCCCCGGCCGAAGACCGTCGGTCGGCCGGTCCGGGGCGGCTGGGGCTCGGCGGGCGACAGAGGCGCACATCACACGCCACGGAAGTGCGGAATGACCTTTTCGCCCCATTGCCTCAAGGTCTCCAGGCAGGCTTCCTGCCCCACTGTGCCCATCTGGATCAGGCACATGATCTCGTCGGCGCCGGCCTCCCTCAGCCGCTCCACGTACGCGATCGCGTCGTCGGCGGTGCCGTAGGCGTGGTCGGCGTCGAAGGTGGCCGTCGAGTTCGGCCGGACGGGGATGTCCAGCTCGTGCAGCCGGGCCACCACCTGCTCCGCGGCCCTGCGCATCTCCGCGGCCTCGTCGGCTCCCGCGACCACGGCCTCGTCCGGGACGCCGGCCCCGCCGTACCAGTGGCCGATGGACTGGGCGAAGAACCGCTGCCCGCGGGTGCCGATCCGGCGCGCCTCCTCCCGGTCGTCGAGCACGATGGTCGGGCACAGCACGGAGAAGTGGTCGTTGACCACCGTGGACACGAAGCGGCTGCCGTCGCGCCCGGCGATCGCCGCGTCGTAGACGGAGCGCATCCCCGCGATGGACTCGGGACCGGCGAAGCCCATCACCAGCGCCCCGATCCCCAGCTCGGCCGCCCGGACCAGGGTCTCGCCCCGGCTGCACGCCAGGAACAGCGGCGGATGCGGGGTCTGCCGCGGCCTCGGCAGGATCGGGTGCGGGTCGATGTCGATCAGCTCGCCGTGGTACTCCAGCTCCTCCTCCTGCCAGGCGCTCCCGATGATCCGCAGGGCCTCCTCGACCTCGGCCGTGGTGCGGTCCCGGTCCACCCCGCACAAGGAGGTCTCCTGCTCGGTGCCACCGCGCCCGGCCCCGAGATCCAGGCGCCCGCCCGAGAGCAGGTCGAGCATGGCGGCCCGCTCGGCGACCCGCACCGGGTGGTTGAAGTTGAAGGGCATGCACACGACGCCGTGGCCGATGCGTATGGTGTTCGTCCTGGCCGCGACCCAGGTCAGGAAGATCTCGGGGGCCGACATGTGCGCGTACCACTTGAGCGAGTGGTGCTCGACCGCCCAGATCCGGTCGAATCCCATGCGTTCGGCGAGCACGGCCTGCTCGACGCAGTCGCGGATGAGCTGGTGCTCCCGTTCCACCGTCGGGTCGGCAAGCTGAGCTTCGAAGATCACGGAGAATTCCACTGTGCCTCCAGGGTTGCGTCGCGTACCCGGCCTCACTTCAATTCGAAATATGACTAATAGTCAGGAGTCGAAGAAGCAAGAGCTGCCGCCGACCGCGTGGGCCGTTCTGGGCCTGCTCTCCTTCCCGGGCGAGCGGACCGGCTACGAGGTGAAGAAGTGGGCGGACTCCTCGCTCCGTTTCTTCTACTGGTCACCGGCCATCAGCCAGATCTACGCGGAGCTGCGCCGTCTGGAGGATCTGGGCTACGCGGGCTCCGTGCGCTCGGGGCCCGAGGAGGCGCGGGCCAAGCGCCGCTACGCCATCACCGACGCCGGGCGCGCCGCGCTGGCCGGCTGGGCCGCCGACACCGCGGAGGCCGGGCCCCCGGTGCTCAAGCACGGGCTGCTGCTGCGCATCTGGCTCGGTCACCTGGCCGAGCCGGAGCGGCTGCGCGCGATGGTCGGCGAGCACCTGGAGCGCACCCGGGGCGAGCTGGCCGCCGTACGGGAGGCGATGGAGCACGCGAGCGGCGTACCGGAATGGACGTTCCCGACCCTCGCGCTGCGCTGGAGCGAGCGGCAGCACCTGGCCGAACTCGAGCTCGCCGAGGCCCTGCTCACGGACCTGGACGGGCTCCGCGAGGACCGGCGCGACCGGGGTCGTCAAGCCGACGGGGACGCGCCCACGCCCGGGTGACGCGACAGGCGCGGCGCCGCTCCCGGTGGGGCGCACAACCCTGGCGGGAAGCGGCCGCAGCGCTCCTGGGGGGCCTTGCACGCCCGGTCCCTTCGCACCCGCGGCGCACTAGCATGCGACCTCATCGCGCGCGGCCGGTCGGGACACCGAAGCCGCGCGGGGAGCCGCCGTCGACGGAAGCGAGAGAACCTTGACTTTCCTCACCATCGGTCACCGCGGGGTCATGGGTGTCGAACCGGAGAACACCCTGCGGTCGTACCTCCGAGCGGAACGTTGCGGCATGGACGTCATCGCTCTGGATCTGCGCCTGAGCAAGGACGGAGCCTTGGTCGCCGTGCACGACCCCGAGGTGGACCGGACCACCGACGGCTCGGGGGCCGTCGCCGATCTGACCGTGGCCGAGCTGCGCGAGCTGGACGCCGGTCAGGGCGAGCGCGTGCCGGTCCTGGAGGAGGTACTGGACGCGGTCCGGGTGCCGGTCCAGGCCCTCGTCGGCGACGTGGCCACCGCCACCGCGCTCGCGGCGCTGATCCTGCGCCACGACCTGACCTCCCGGATCGAGGTGGCCTCCGCCCAGGACGCGGTGCTCGCCGAGACGGCCCGGCTGGTGCCGGGCGTACGGACCGTCCTGTACGCGGCCTCCCCCGGCGGCGAAGCCGGGTCCGTCGTGGACCGGGCTTCGGCCGTGGGCGCCGCGACCGTCGCCGTGGACGTCCACCGGCTCAGCCTGGAGACGGTGGACTCGGCGCACGCGGCGGGCCTGCGCGTGACCGGCCTGGCGGTCGACACCCTGGACCTGTTGCGGCTCGCGCGGGCGCTCGGACTGGACGGCGCGGTCACGGACTTCCCGGAGATCCGCAGCACCGGCCGCTTCACCGCCTGACGGCGGCGACCCGGCTCCGGCTCCGGCTCCGGCTCAGAGCGACTTGACCAGCAGTTCGAAGGCCAGGTCGTCGCGGAGCGGGACACCGAAGCGTTCGTCACCGTAGGGGAAGGGGCTCAGCTCGCCGGTGCGCCGATAGCCGCGGCGCACGTAGTAGGCGATGAGCTCCTCGCGTACGTGCACCACCGTCATCCGCATCTCCTTGGCGCCCCACGTCTCGCGGGCGCGGCGCTCGGCCTCGGCCAGGATCTCCTTGCCGAGGCCCGCGCCCTGGAGACCGGGGCGGACGGCGAACATCCCGAAGTAGGCGTGGTCGTCCCGGTGTTCGAGCTGGCAGCAGGCGACGAGCTCGCCCGCGCGCTCGACGACGAGCAGGACCCCGTCCGGGGCGGCGATGACGGCGCGGACCCCGTCCGGGTCGGTGCGCTGCCCGTCCAGGTAGTCGGCCTCGGTGGTCCAGCCGGCCCGGCTCGCGTCCCCTCGGTAGGCGGACTCGACGAGTACCACCAGTTCCGGTATGTCCGCCTCCACGGCGCTGCGGAAACTGAGGGCTTCGGGCTGGGCGGTCGTCATCGGGCGCTCCGTTCAGTGCGGCGGCATATGACATGCCGGGAAGGCATGGAGAGCCTAACCCGGAGCCGCGTGAGGGTGCTGTGAGAGGGGCATCTCTCCCCGTGACGCCGACGAACCGGGAGGTTCCGCCGTGCACGGTTCCACCACGTCCCTCACCACCTCCGTCTCCTCCTGGCTGCTGGTGCTGCTGTGCGCGGTGAGCGGTGCGTACTGCCTGCGGCGGGCGCGGGGTTCGGACGGCGGCGCCGCCGGGGAGGCGGTGATGGGATTCGGGATGGCCCTGATGGCCGTGCCCCTCGGCGGGCACGACGACGGGTGGCGGGCACCCGTGCTGGGCGTGGTCTTCGGCGGCGCGACCCTGCACGCCCTGTGGCTGCTGCGGGGCGGCTCGCACCACGCGCACCACCTGGTCGGCTCGCTGACGATGGTCTACATGGCCCTGATGGCGGGCACCGGGTCCGGACACGGGCAGGAGCACGCCCAGGCGGCCGGCCCGCCCCTGCTGACGGGGGCGCTGCTCCTCTACTACGCCGGGTACGTGATGCTCGGCGGGACCCGGCTGATCACCGCGGGCGGCGCCGTGTCCCCCCGGCCGGCCGCCGGCCGGGGCGGACCCACCGAACTCATCCGCGCCTGCCGACTCGCCATGGGAATGGGGATGTTGGCCATGCTGCTCACCATGTGACGGCGCCGGCGGACGTGTCCTGCGTCACCAATGGCCCGAGGACGTACCTGCAGGTAGTCCCTCGCTCATAGGCTGGCGGCCATGATGGTCCCCGCCGTTCTCCTGTTGCTCGGCGCCCTGACCGCGGTGCTCGCCCCCCGTCTGCTGGCCCGGGCCCGATGGCCCGAGCGTGAGCCGGTCGTCGCCCTGTGGGTGTGGCAGTGCGTGGTCGGTGCCGTGCTCCTGTGCTTCGGACTGTCGATGCTGCTGAGCGCGGCGGCCGCCTGGCAGGAGGTCCGGGGCCGCCTGTTCGCCTCCGCCCCGCGCGGGGTGGTCGATGCCTACGCCCTGGGCGCGGCTGGCGGGCCCTGGGCCGCTCTCACCGCGCTCGTGCTGGCGGGCGGCGGGTTGTGGACCGCGACGATGCTGACCGGTGAGGTGCTGCGGGCGCGGGCTCGGCGGCGCGCGCAGGGCAGCGAACTGCTGGTACGGGCCCCGCTGCTGCCCGGGGAGGACCCGACGGGCGCGCGGCTCGTCGTACTGGAGGGTCCCCGGCCGGACGCCTGGTGGTTGCCGGGGGCGGCGCCGCAGCTGGTGGTCACGACGGCGGCGCTGGCCCGGCTGAAGGGCAGCCAGCTGGACGCCGTACTGGCCCACGAGCAGGGGCACGCCGCGGCCCGGCACGACTGGCTGCTGAACTGCTCGCGGGCGCTGGCCCGGGGCTTCCCGCAGGTGCCGGTCTTCGCGGCGTTCGAGGCGGAGATGCACCGGCTGGTGGAGATGGCCGCCGACGATGTGGCCTCCCGGCGGTTCGGACGGCTGACGATCGCGCTGGCACTGGTCGGACTCAACGAGGACCGCGGGGTGTTCGGGTCCTCCTCGCCCGAGCACGCGCACGTGCCTCAGCGGGTGCGCCGGCTGCTGTCGGCGGCGCCCCGGCTCTCCCCCGGCCGTCGGCTGCGGCTGACGGCACTGGCCACACTGGTCCCCGCGATCCCGCTGGTGGTGGCCTTCGTACCGGGGCTGAGCGCTCTGGCTTAGGCCGGGGACCTCGGCGCTGCCCGCCGCCCGTCGGCACAGGGCGGTGCGAGGATCGGGGCATGCGCAAAGATCCCCTGTGGTGGACGGGCATCGGCTGTGCGCTGCTCGCGGCGGTCCTGACGGCGCTGGTGGTGGCGGGATGGCGACCCCTGCTCGCGTACGACGAGCGGGTCGCACGGGATCTGCACGCCCACGCCGTGACCCACCCGTCCGTCACGTGGTTCATGCGGGTGCTCAGCGACTGGGTGTGGGACCCCTGGACCATGCGGGCGCTGGCGGCGGTCGCCTGCGTCCTGCTGTGGTGGCGGGGCGACCGGAGGCGGGCGCTGCTGGTGGCCCTGGTGACGCTGGCGGCGTCGGTACTGCAACAGGGGCTGAAGCTACTGGTGGGGCGGGATCGTCCGGTGTGGTCGGATCCGGTGGACTCGGCGCAGTACGCGGCCTACCCGTCCGGCCACGCCATGACGGCGACGGTGGTGTGCGGACTGCTCCTGTGGCTGCTCCCCCGCCCGCCTCCGGGCCGGGCGCCGGGCGCCCGCGTGGTGGCCGCCTGGAGTGTGGCCGTGGTCTCGGTGCTCGGGGTCGGCTTCACCCGGGTGTACCTCGGGGTGCACTGGCCGTCGGACGTGCTGGCGGGCTGGCTCCTGGGAGTGGCCCTGGTGGCTCTGGCGACGCGCGTGCCGGTGCGCGAAGGCGGATGCGACCCGGTGGAGCGGTGAGGGTACGGCGTGCCTGCCCTGGATGATCCCCCGTGTCACCCAGAGCAGGCGACCCCGTGCGCTGAGTATATTGGCCGGTAGCCAGTCAACGCAGGAGTAAGCATGTCCCCGCGCAGCGCATCGGTCAATGAAGAATTGCGCAGACGTTCCCGGGAGCGGCTGCTGCAGTCCACGGTCGAACTCGTGGCCGAGCACGGCTACGAGGCCACGACGCTCGGCGACATCGCCGACCGGGCGGGCGCGGCACGCGGCCTGGTCTCGTACTACTTCCCGGGCAAACGGCAGTTGCTGCAGTCCGCGGTGCACCGGCTGATGCACCTGACCCTCCAGGACGCCCTGGAGCGGGAGCCCCGCAGCGAGTGCGGGCGCGAGCGGCTCGCGCGTGCCCTCGACGCCGTCCTGGGGCTGGCCCGGGACGAACCCCTGCTGATGCGCACGCACATGGCGGGCATCCTGACGGCCGAGGGCTTCGTGCAGTGTCCCGAGCAGCAGCGGTTGGCGGAGCTGCTGCGGGACACCGTCGTGCGGTACGGCTCGGCGGACCCGGACACGGACTATCCGCTGCTGCGGGCCCTGTTGATGGGCGCGGTCGTGGCGATCCTGCTGCCCGGGGCCCCGATGCCGGAGCAGCGGCTGCGGGCGGAGCTGTTCCAACGCTACGGGCTGGACTGGGAGCTCGGAGTCCCGCCGGACGGCGGGCCGCCCGGCGGAACGTTCCCCTCACAGACCTGGCGCCCGTAGCACCCCGGACGCTGCCGAGGTCAGTGGTACTCGGGCTGGGTCTGTACGTTGAGCCGGTCCATGCGCACCCGCGTGGCGTTGTCGGTGCGCCGGTCGTCGAGCCTCAGCACGTCGAGGCCCTTGACGATGTCGTTCGAGTAGATGTGCCCGTTGTAGTAGTACGCCGACCAGGACCCGCCGAGTCCGAGCTGGTCCGTCGTCAGCGGCCCGCGCTCGAAGTAGGCGATCTCCCGGGGGCGGGTCGAGTCGGTGAACTCCCAGACGGAGACGCCGCCCTGGTACCAGGCCTGCACCATGATGTCGCGGCCGCCGCCGACCGGGACCAGCGAACCGTTGTGCGCCACGCAGTTCTCGGTGTCGGCCTGGTGGCGCGGGATCTTGAAGTAGCCGCGGAAGACGAGTTTGCGCTGGTCCCCGCGGCCGGTGATGTCGTAGATCCCGTCGGCGCCGCGGTCGGGACCGGTGGCCTCGTTGCAGGTGGCGCCGCCACCGCCGCCGAGTTCGTCGGTGAACACCACCTTGTTCGCCCGCTCGTTGAAGGTGGCCGAGTGCCAGAACGCGAAGTTCACGTTGTCCTGGACCCGGTCGATGACCCGCGGCTGCTCGGGCCTGCTGATGTCGAAGAGGATGCCGTCACCCATGCAGGCGCCGGCGGCCAGGTTCTTCGACGGCAGCACGGTGATGTCGTGGCAGCCGGTGGTCTTGGAGACGCCGGGGTTGGTGGGCGCGCCCGGGTTGCCGCCGTCGGGGAAGAGGACCGGGAAGGCGACGACCGCGGCCTTCGTCGGCGTCTTCTTCGGGACCTTCACGACCGAGATGCCGTCGTGCGGCGGCTTGCAGTCGGGGAAGGCCTCGTTCGGGGAGTACGAGGCGACGTAGAGGTAGAGGTCGCGGTCGCCCGGCACCAGGGTGTGGGTGTGCGAACCGCAGGCCGTCTCGACGGATTTGATGTACTTGGGGTTCTTCTTGTCCTTGATGTCGAAGATCTTGATGCCCTCCCACGAGGACTTCTCCGTGGCGGGCTGCGAGACGCTGTTGCAGGAGTCGTCGCTGCGCGAGGAGTCGGTGGAGAGGAAGAGCAGGTCTCCGTGGACGGAGATGTCGTTCTGGCCGCCGGGGCAGAGCACCTGGCTGACGGTCTTGGGCGCCTTCGGGTTGGCTATGTCGTAGATGGTGAAGCCGCTGTAGCTGCCCGCGTAGGCGTACCTGCCCTGGAAGGCCAGGTCGGTGTTGATCCCCGTGGGGTCGGTGCTGGGGATGTTGGCCAGGGGCTTGACGTTGGCGCTGTGCACGATCTCGTCCTGGCCGGGGATGTCACCCGGGGCGAGTTCCCGGCCCTCGGCGAGGCCCGCGTCGTGCTGATGCGCACTGCTGGGCGTTAAGTCGCCCGGGTCGGGGGTGGCGGCGGCCGGTCCGGCTGCCGCCAGGAGCGTGGCGAGGAGACCGGCCGCGGCGACGGCCACCCCCATGCTCCTGTTGCGTACCCGCCTGCTGTGGAGCGAGGTCACTGTGCCCTCCTTTGAGAGCCCGATCGGTTCCGCCCGTGAGGGAGCGGAACCAGGACCCCGGCAGTATCTTCCCTTCATGGACATGGCAAAAGCCCACGGGGTCCTCCGCACGGTCTTATCGGCGCGGCCCGGCCGGTTCGCCGGGACGGTCGCGGCCGCGGTCGTGACCGCCGGCCTGCTGCTGACGCTCCCCGGCTGCCAGGGGGACGACGGATCGGACCGGGCCACGATCGTCGCCCCGGGCGGGCCGGGCGAGAAGGCCCGCCACCTCACCCCGGAGGAGGCCGCGAAGGCGAAACCCGACGACAGCCCGAACGCCGCCGACCACACGTACGTGTCACGCATGATCGAACACCACCGGCAGGCGCTCACGATGAGCGCCCTGGCACCGGACCGGGCCGCCTCGGACGGGGTCAAACGGCTGGCGGAGCGGATCACGGCGGCCCAGAAGCCCGAAATCGGCGCGATGGAGAAGTGGTTGGCCCGCCACCCCGCCACGACCATTCCCCCGACCACCGCCGCGCCCGCGGCACCGGCGGCGGGCCATGACCACGGCGCGATGCCGGGGATGGCGACCGAGCAGCAGCTGGCGGAGCTCACCGCGGCCAGGGGGACCGACTTCGACCGGCTCTTCCTGAAGCTGATGACCGCCCACCACGAGGGCGCCGTGACGATGGCCGGCGAGGCCCTGGCGGGCGGGAACAACGTGGCCGTGGAGGAGATGGCCACCGAGGTGGTGGCCACCCAGAGCGCCGAGATCCACCGGATGCGCGCGATGGGCTGACTCCGCGAGGGGCCGGTGTCATGCTGGGACCACCTGCGGGAGGAGCTCCGCCGTGCTTCGTGTCGCTGTCGTCGGATCGGGCCCCAGCGGGGTCTACGCGGCCCAGACGCTGGTGCAGCAGCGCGAGGTGCCCGGGGTACGGGTGGACGTGCTGGACCGGCTCCCCGCCCCCTACGGGCTCGTCCGGTACGGGGTCGCCCCGGACCACGAGAAGATCAAGTCGCTCCAGGGCAGCCTACGCACCGTGCTGGAGGACGAGCGGATCCGCTTCCTCGGCAACGTCGAGGTCGGCGGGGAGGCGCTGCCCACCGACCGGCTGCTGGAGCTGTACCACGCGGTGGTGTACTGCGTCGGCGCGGCCCGGGACCGGATGCTGGGGATCCCCGGCGAGGAGCTGACCGGGGTGCACTCCGCCACGTCCTTCGTGTCCTGGTACAGCGGGCACCCGGACGCCGCCGCCGAGGCCTTCGACCTGCCCGGCGTGGACGCGGCGGTGGTGGTCGGGGCCGGCAACGTCGCGGTGGACGTGACGCGGATCCTGGCCCGGGGTACGACCGAACTGGCGCCGACGGACATGCCGCAGCCGGCGCTCGACGCGCTCGCGGAGAGCGGGGTGCGCGCGGTGTCGATGGTCGCCCGGCGCGGTCCCTCGCAGGGCCGGTTCACCACCAAGGAGCTGCGCGAACTGGGCACGCTGCCGGGGGTGGACGTCCGGGCCGATCCGGCCGAACTGGCCCTCGACCCCGTGTACGCCGACCCGGTGGCGGCCGCCGCCCTGCCGGCGGTGGCCCGGCGGAACCTGGAGGTGCTGCGCGGCTGGGCGCAGGCGCAGCCGGGCGGCCTGCCGCGCGGCATCGCGCTGCGGTTCTACCTGCGCCCGGTGGAGATCCTGGGCGGGCCGGACGGCCGGGTCACCGGGATGCGCTTCGAGCGCACCGCCCCGGACGGCCGGGGCGGGGTGACCGGGACGGGCGTGCACGAGGACGTCGCGGCGCAGTTGGTGCTGCGCTCGGTGGGGTACAAGGGCGTTCCGCTCGCCGGGCTGCCCTTCGACCCCGCGAAGGGTACGGTCCCGCACGCGGCGGGCCGGGTGCTGCGCGCGGGCCGGGCCTCGGTCGGCGAGTACGTGGCCGGCTGGATCAAGCGCGGCCCGACCGGGGTGATCGGCACGAACCGGCCCTGCGCCAAGGAGACCGTGTCCGCGCTGCTCCAGGACGCGGGGGCACTGGTCCGGCGCGACCTCCCGGGGGATCCGCTGGACGCCTTGCGGGCGGCGGGTCTGCGCCCGGTCCGGTGGCCGGGCTGGCTGGCCATCGAGGCGGCCGAGGCCGACCTGGGGCGCTCCCTGGGCCGACGCTCCGTCAAGATCCCCGACTGGCCGGGCCTGTTGGGCGCGGCGGACCCGGGCTGATCCGGGAGACGGCCGAGGTCGTGTCCCGCGCAAGTACTTCCGAGTGGTCCTGCGGCCGGAATGCCCTCGTGCGGGAGTGTCGCCGTCCCGGCCGTCGTGCGCGGGCCGATCATGTCGCTGGAGCGAAGGCCCGGAGCAGCACGCGGATGGAGTGGCATGGCACCGAACGGATTCCGCCGGTCATGGGACGGGTGGCGGCCCTGGGTCCTCGGGGTGGCGACAACGGCGCTGCTGGTTTCGACGCCCTCGTACGCCGCGGCGGCGGCCGCGGAGGTCACGACCGTCCGGAACCAGCCGGGCAGCGCGAGCCGTGCCGCCGAGGATGCCGCCCGATGCCCGGACCACTGCGAGGGCCCCGGTGTGCCGCTCGGTGACGTCACGGTGATCAAGGAGGACGGGGCGACCGGCAACCCCCTGGCAGGCGCCAGCTTCCAGCTCTGGGAGGAGACCAACGGCATCCCGGGCCTCCAGTCCACCGGCGGTGACCCGGACACCGGGATCGGTGACCCCTGCACCACCGGAGCCGACGGGACGTGCACGCGCACCCTGCCGACCGGCGTCTACTACTGGCAGGAGACCCAGGCCCCGCCCGGCTACGACCTGCCCGCCGACCCGGTGTTCGGCCCCCTGGTACTGACGGAGGAGAACATCGCGGAAGGCGTGACGGTGACCGCCGAGAACACGCCCACGCCCGTGACCGCCGGTGAGGTCGCATGACCCGCCCCTCACGGACCCGGTCAGGGGCGGATGCCGCACCAGCTCACGCGCCGCGGCTCAGGAGGTGAGCCGGGCCGCCTCGGCCGCGGCCGCCGCCAGGACGCTGTCGAGGAGGCCGGGGAAGAGTGCCTGGAGTTCCTCGCGGCGCAGGGCGTTGAGCTTGGTGGTGCCGCGGTAGGCCTGGCGTACGACGCCGCTCTCGCGCAGGACGCGGAAGTGGTGCGTGGTCGTGGACTTGGTGACCGGCAGGTCGAAGGAGGAGCAGGCCAGGTCGTCGGCCGAGGCGGCCAGGTCCAGGACGATGGACAGCCGGACCGGGTCGGAGAGCGCGTGCAGCACGCCCTCCAGGCGGATCTCTCCCTCCTCGGGGTGGGCGAGGGTGCGGGAGGTGTCCCGTTCCGTCATGTCCCTGCTCCACTCACTCGGTCGGTGTGTTCCGGATGCCGCGGACCTCATCGTACGAGAGTCGTCGAAGAAGGCGGGCGGGTCGGGGAAACCGGCGGTACGGCTCCGGGGCGGGGCCGCCGGAGCCGAAGCCGCGTCACCAGGAGCGGTGGTACTGCTCGGGCGTACGGACCTCCCCGCCCAGTTCCTTGGCCGCGCGGCGGGCCCAGTACGGGTCGCGCAGGAGCTCCCGGCCGAGCAGGACGGCGTCGGCCTCCCCGTTGGCGAGCACCTTCTCGGCCTGCTCCGGCTCGGTGATCAGGCCGACGGCGGCCACGGGCAGGGCGGTGCCGGCCTTGACCCGGGCCGCGAAGGGGACCTGGTAGCCGGGGCCCACGGGGATCGTGGCGTGCGGGGCGAGGCCGCCGGTCGAGACGTCGAGCAGGTCCACGCCGTGTGCCAGCAGCAGGTCGGCCAACCGGACCGTCTCGTCGGCGGTCCAGCCCTCCTCCTCCAGCCAGTCGGTGGCGGAGATCCGGAAGAAGAGGGGGAGCTCCTCGGGCCACACCGCCCTCACGGCGTCCACGACCTCGAGGGCGAAGCGGGTGCGGTTCTCGAAGGAGCCGCCGTACGCGTCGGTGCGCTTGTTGCTGTACGGGGAGAGGAACTCGCCGATGAGGTAGCCGTGGGCGCCGTGGATCTCGACGACCTCGTACCCCGCGGCCAGCGAGCGCTCGGCGGCGGCCGCGAACAGGCCGGTGATCTCCCGGATCTCCTCGACCGTCAGCTCATGGGGTACCGGGTAGCCCTCGGAGAAGGGCACGGAGCTCGGGGCGACCGGCTGCCAGCCGTGCGCCTCGGGTCCGACCGGTCGCCCGCCCTTCCAGGTGCGGTCCGTGGACGCCTTGCGGCCGGCGTGTGCGATCTGGATGCCGGGGACGGCGCCCTGGGACTTGACGAAGGAGGTGATCCGGCGCAGTGCCTCGACCTGGGTGTCGTTCCAGATGCCGAGGTCGTAGGGGGAGATCCGGCCTTCCGGGGAGACGGCGGTGGCCTCCTGGACGATCAGTCCGGTGCCGCCGGTGGCGCGGGCGGCGTAGTGCGCGAAGTGCCAGTCGCCGGCCACGCCCGCGTTCGGCCCGAACGCCTCGGCGCTGTACTGGCACATCGGGGCCATCCACACCCGGTTCGGGATGGTGACGGAACGGAGCGTGTAGGGCTCGAACAGGGCGGCGAAGGCGGCGGGGGCAGCACTCATCAGGCTCTCCAGATACGACCGGACATGCCGGGGATCGATCAAGTACGAGAGTCACCGTACTACGAATGTCGTCGTACTACGAGACCTCTCGTACAAGCTCGTCGAGTTCCGCGCGCAGCGCCCCGGCCAGGGCCGCCAGATCCGGGACGGCGGCCGCGTCGGCGACCAGTCCGTAGTGGACCGTGCCCTTGTACGTGGAGACCGCGACGGCCAGCGACTGCCCTCGGGCCAGTGGGGCGAGCGGGTAGACCTCGCGGACCGGGCTGCCGCCGAGGGTGAAGGTGAAGCTCGGCAGCGGCACGCTGGTGACGAGGATGTCGAAGAGCAGCCGGGCGGCCTGGGCCACGAGCGGGCCGCCGAGCCGGTGGCCGAGCGGGTGGACGTGGTCGGCGAGGAGGGCGACGGCCCCGGCGCCGCGGGCGGGTCCGGCGTCCTTGTTGCGGTCCATGGCGACGCGCACGCTGTTCAGGCGGCGCAGCGGATCCGCTTCGGCGAGCGGCAGCCGGAGCAGATAGCCGGAGAGCCGATTCCCGGCGCTTCCCGAACCTGCGGGCCCGCGGCGGCGGGAGACCGGGATCAGGGCACGCGGGCCCGCGCCCCAGGGCTCGGGATCGCCCCGCCCGGCCAGCCAGCGCCGCAGGGCGCCCGCGACCAGGGCGATCAGCACGTCGTTGACGGTGCCGCCGGCGCCCTTGCGGACGAGGTTGACCTCGTCCAGGTCGAGCGCGAGGCCGGCGACCGCTCGGGCGCCCGAGCCGGTGGAGTCCGCGGTGAGGGCCGCCGGCACTCCGAGCGGCAGTCCGGCTCGGGCCACGGCGGCCCCGATCTCCAGGGCCTGGCCGACGTCCTGGACCCGGGCCGCCAGGACCCCGGGGAGCCGGCGCAGGACGGAGCCGCCCCGCTGCTCGGGGACCGGGCGCACGGGCGGCCGCGGGACCGTCGCCTCGTCGAACAGGGTGGCCGCCAGGGCCAGCGCGCCCAGGCCGTCGGCGAGGGCGTGGTGGAACTTGAAGAGGACCGCGAAGGAGTCCGGATCGGGTCCGGCCAGTACGTGCGCCTCCCACGGAGGCAGCGTCCGGTCCAGCGGCCGGGCCATCAGCGGTCCGGCGGCGGCGTGCGGGACGGCCTCGTCGGTACGGACGAGGAACACGTGCCGGGCCGGGTCGAAGCCGGGGTCGGGCGACCAGGCGGCCGCCCCGACGGGCAGCAGCACGTCGCGGATCCGGCGGCGCAGGCGGGGGACGGCCACGCAACGGGCGGTGAGCAGGCGGACGGCCCGCTCCGCGGCGCCGGGTCCGGTGGCGCGGAAGACGGCGAGGGCACCCAGGTGCATGGGATGGTCGGCGGATTCGATCCGCCAGAAGGCGAGGTCGAGCGGGGACAGGTGCTCGGTGACCACTTACGTCCTCTCGCGTGCGGCGGCAGTGACCCGAAGTCAATCCATTACGGACACCTGCATGCAAGCAACAATCATTTCGGGGCGGTAAACGATCGGTATTGATCTGCTCATCAGGATCCCCGCACCGTCCGCCGGGTCACTGTCACCGGGCGGGTGCAGACTGGCCGAAAACATACTCCGCGAGGAACGCCCGCGGAGGGCGACGAGGCCCGGAGGTGCCGGCCATGACCGACGCAGTGCTGCTCGTGGGAACCCGCAAAGGACTCTTCATCGCACGCCGCCGGGGCGAGGCGCCCTGGGAGTTCGACGGACCCCATTTCAACGCCCAGGCCGTCTACGCGGTCGCCGTGGACCGGCGGGGCCCGGTACCCCGGCTGCTGGTCGGCGGGGACAGCGCCCACTGGGGCCCGTCCGTCTTCAGCTCCGACGACCTCGGCGCGACCTGGCGGGAGCCCGCCGCGCCCGCCGTGAAGTTCCCGAAGGACACCGGGGCCTCCCTGGAGCGGGTCTGGCAGCTGCAGCCGGCCGGCCCCGAGGCCCCCGACGTGGTGTACGCGGGGACGGAACCGGCCGCGCTGTTCCGCTCGACCGACCGGGGCGACTCCTTCGAGCTGGTCCGCCCGCTGTGGGAGCACCCGAGCCGCGGGAAGTGGGTACCGGGCGGCGGGGGCGAGGGCCTGCACACGGTGATCACCGACCCCCGCGACCCGGACGCGGTGACCGTGGCCGTCTCCACCGCCGGGGTGTTCCGGACCACCGACGGCGGGGCCAGCTGGAACCCCTCCAACCAAGGGGTCTCGGCGGTGTTCCTGCCGGACCCGAACCCCGAGTTCGGCCAGTGCGTGCACAAGATCGCCCAGGACGCCGGGGACACGGACCGGCTCTACCTGCAGAACCACTGGGGCGTCTACCGCAGCGACGACGCGGGCAGCCGGTGGACCGACATCGGCGGCGGCCTGCCCTCCGACTTCGGCTTCGCGGTCGCGGCCCATCCGCACCGGCCGGACACCGCCTACGTCTTCCCGCTCAACGCCGACTCCGACCGGGTCCCCGCCGAGCACCGGTGCCGGGTCTTCCGCACCCGGGACGCGGGCGCCACATGGGAGCCGCTGGCCCGCGGCCTCCCGGCCGGGGACCACTACGGCACGGTGCTGCGCGACGCGCTGTGCACGGACGACGCGGACCCGGCGGGCATCTACTTCGGCAACCGCAACGGCGAGGTGTACGCCAGCCACGACGACGGCGAGAGCTGGCAACTCCTCGCCGAGCACCTGCCCGACGTCCTGTGTGTACGGGCGGCCACGTTCGGCCAGTAGAGTGATCCACCGTGGCAGCACGACCGTTGAACGAGATCGTCGAGCCGGGCTGGGCCCGTGCTCTGGAGCCGGTGGCGGGGCAGATCGCCGCCATGGGCGACTTCCTGCGCGCCGAGATCGCGGCGGGGAGGACCTACGTACCGGCCGGGGCCAATGTGCTGCGCGCCTTCCAACAGCCCTTCGACGAGGTCAAGGTGCTGATCGTCGGGCAGGACCCCTATCCCACGCCGGGACACGCGGTGGGCCTGTCCTTCTCGGTCGCCCCCGACGTACGGCCGGTACCGCCGAGCCTCGACAACATCTTCCTGGAGATGCACCGGGACATCGGCACCGGCCGCCCGGCGAACGGCGACCTGACCCCGTGGACCCGGCAGGGCGTCCTGCTGCTCAACAGATCGCTCACGACCGCGCCCCGACGCTCCAACGCGCACCAGGGCAAGGGCTGGGAGGCCGTCACCGACCAGGCCATCCGAGCCCTGGCCGCGCGCGGCAAGCCGCTGGTCTCCATCCTCTGGGGACGGGCGGCCCGCAACCTGCGGCCGCTGCTCGGCGAACTGCCCGTCGTGGAGTCCTCGCACCCCTCCCCCAAGTCCGCCGACTACGGGTTCTTCGGCTCCCGGCCGTTCAGCCGGACGAACGAGCTGCTGGTGGGCCAGGGTTCACAGCCCGTGGACTGGCGCTTGCCGTCAGTCAGTTGAACGTATCTGATATTCACCGGATAAATACGGACAGATGCCCCGCGGGAAGGCCCTGCCCGAACACCTTGTTCCGATAAGCCAGTAGCATGCGGCGCCATGAGCTCCCCCACTGGGCCCGCAAATGGCCTGCCCGTACGAATGCCGCGACCCCGCCAGACCGGACGGCACCGCCGGCCCGAGCCCGCGGTGGCGCCCGAGGGCGCGCCCGCGCTGGTGCTCGCCGTGCCCGGTGCCCCCTCGGCCGCCTCGCGAGGGCTCGCGGAAGAGATCATCAGCATCGGCCGCTCCGAGCTGCCGGGCCTCGACGCCCGCATCGGCTTCCTCGAAGGTGACGACGACACCGAGTTCCCGTCGCTGTCCGGCGTGCTGACCGCCGTCGCGACCGAGCGTGTCGCGCGCGCGGACTTCGCCCGCGCCGCCGGCCACGAGGTGCCCGCGCCGATCGGCCCGGACGCCGTGGTCGTACCGCTGCTCGCCGGCCCCGACAACGGTCTGCTCCGCCGGATCCGCCAGGCGCTGATGGACTCCTCCGCCGCCGCCGAGCTGGCCGACGTGCTCGGCCCGCACCCGCTGCTCGCCGAGGGCCTGCACGTGCGCCTGTCCGAGGCGGGCCTGGCCCGCGCCGACCGCGCCCGCCTCTTCACCGTGACCACCGCCGCCGACGGCATCGTCCTGGCCACCACCGGTGGCGAAGAGGCCGTACAGGCCGCCGGGATCACCGGCATGCTGCTGGCCGCCCGGCTCGCCGTGCCCGTCAAGGCCGCCGCGCTCGACCAGGAGGGCTCGGTGGCCGCGGTCGCCGAGCAGCTGCGCCGCGAGGGCTCCACGCTGCTCGCGCTCGCCCCGTACCTGATCGGCCCGGAGGCCGCCGACGGTCTGCTCGACACCGCCTGCAAGGAGGCCGACTGCGCCACGGCCGAGGTGCTCGGCGCCTACGGTGCGCTCGGCAAGCTGGCCGTCGCGCAGTACGCCGCCGCCCTCGGGATCACCCAGGACGCCGCCGCACACTGACCCACCCGTACGACGCGCAGGGCCCCCGCCGACCATGGTCACCCGTGGTCGGCGGGGGCCCTTTCGCGTGTCCCGCGCGGGCCCACGCGCCTCAGCCGAGGACCACGCAGGTGGCCGCGGGTACGGCCACCGAGCCGGCCCGGCGCGGCTGCCCGGTCAGCGGGTCCACCTCGAACCAGGTGACGTCCCCCGAGCGCTCGTTGGCCGCGTAGAGCCGGCTCCCCGAGGGATCGACGGCAAGATCGCGCGGCCACGCCCCGCCGCAGGCCACGGCACCGGTGAGCCGCGGCCTCCCGGGCCCGTCAGCCAGGGAGAGAGTGACGATCGTGTCGGCCCCGCGGACGGCCGCCCAGACGAACCGACCGTCGGGCGAGGCGACGATCGCCGAGGGATAGGCCCGTACGGCCCCTGAGGCGCCCCTGGAGGCCACCGGAACCTCGCCGACCGGTTCCAGCCGTCCGGACTCCCCGTTCCAGCGGCAGACGGTCACCTGCGGCTCCAGCTCGTGCAGTACGTACGCCACCTCGCCCGCCGGATGGAAGGCGAGGTGGCGGGGGCCGGTCCCGGCACGCAGCGCGGTCTCGGTGTGCGGCCGCGGCGCCCCGGTGGTCGGGTCGAGCGCGCAGACCCGTACCGAGTCCGTGCCGAGGTCCACGCTGAGCACCCAGCGGCCGGTCGGGTCGGGCAGCACCTGATGGGCGTGCGGGCCTTCCTGCCGGTCGGCGTCGGGGCCGGAGCCCTGGTGCGACAGGACATGGGAGGGCCCGCCGGGGCGACCGTCGGCGGCGAGCGGGAGACTGCTGACGCTGCCGGAGGTGTAGTTGGCGGTGAGCAGTCTGCGCCCCGCCAGGCTGAGGTGGGTGGGCCCGGAGCCACCGACGCGGACGGGCGCGCCGAGGGGGGCGAGGCCCGCGACGGTGGCCCGGAAGGCGGCGACCGCGCCCCGCTCGGTCTCGTTGACCGCGTAGAGCACACCGGTGGAGCGGGAGAGGGCGAGGTACGAGGGGTCCTCGGCGGGAGTGACCGAGAGCGGGGTCAGCGCCCCGGTCTTCGGGTCCACGGCGGCGGTGGTGACACCGCGGCCACCCGTCGAGGTGAACGAGCCGATGTAGGCCCGGGGTTCACCGCTGTGGTCCCTGATGTCCGTGCCGCCCACGTCGAGCCCCTTTCACCGCCGCCGGATCCGTCCGGAGCCGACGGTAACAGAAGGTCTAGACCAAATCCCGCCCCCGGGCCCGCTCCTGCGCGCCGGGGTGGTGGACGTAGGCGGTACTGCTGCTGCGGTCCTCGTAGGTGCGGTGGAAGACCGGGGTGGCGGAGCCGGAGATCGGCGGCACGATCCAGGACCAGTCCGCGCCCACCTCGCGCCCCTTGCGTTCCTCCCGTTCCATGTGGGACAGGAAGCGCCGGGACTCGGTGTGGTGGTCGGCGATGGTGACCCCGGCGCGGTCGAAGGAGTGCAGGACGGCCCGGTTGAGCTCGACGAGCGCGCGGTCCTTCCAGAGGGAGCGGTCGCTGGAGGTGTCCAGGCCCAGTCGGCGGGCGACGGCGGGGAGGAGGTTGTACCGGTCGGTGTCGGCGAGGTTGCGGGCACCGATCTCGGTGCCCATGTACCAGCCGTTGAACGGCGCGGCCGGGTAGTGGATGCCGCCGATCTCCAGGCACATGTTGGAGATGGCGGGTACGGCGTGCCAGCGCAGTCCCCAGTCCGCCCAGCCGCCGCCGTCGCCGTCGCCGTCGGGATGGTCGATCGGTACCTCGAGGACGGCGTCCGCGGGAGTCTCGAACCAGCGGGGCTTGTCGTCGACACCCTGGACCACCAGCGGCAGGAGGTCGAAGGGGGTGCCGGGGCCGCCGGGCCAGCCGAGCTGGAGCAGGGCCTCGGTGAGCGGTGCGTTGCGGGCGTCGCCGACGGTTATGGACGGGTGGTCGCCGTAGCCCGCGTATCTGATCAGTTGCTCGCTCCAGATCAGCGGGCCGGGGCGGTCCGGGGCGTCCGGGGCGAAGACGGTGATCGTGGGCCTGACCCGGCCCCGGTTGGTCGCCTCGCGCAGGTGGTCGAAGCACTCGGCGGCGATGTCGTCGGCGTCGGTGAGCCCGCGGCGGTCGCGGACCCGCAGCGAGTTCCAGTAGAGCCGGCCTATGCAGCGGTTACTGTTGCGCCAGGCGACCCGGGCACCGTGGACCAGTTCCTCGGGGGTGTGCGCGTAACTGCCGGTCTCGGCGAGTTCGGCCCGCACGGCGGCGAGCCGGGCGCGCGGATCGCCGGCGTCCACGTTCTCCCGGTGGAAGAGTCGGATGAACTCCTCGGCCGCTTCCCACACCTGGGCGGTGGTGGAGCGCTGTTGAAGAATTTCCATTCCGGGCGGTTACCCCCTGTCCGACCAGATCCACCCTGTACATGCCGGATGAATGTGCAATAAACAATTACCCGTTGTACATGTCGCAGGTCAGCGTGAGGTGATTGGCAGTGAGGGAACACCCTTCCGGGTGATCCCTCGTGGATCGGGCTGCGGCGAGGCACGCGGGGGCGTATGATCCGGCGCGTTCCGGGAGTTGGCCGTGCGCCGGGTCAGCGGCAGGGGCGGCTCATGTAGAGCGCCCGCTCGCCGGCCGCCGGAGTGCCCTCGTACAGCACGGTGTCGAGACCGCAGAAGGTGAACCCCATCCGCCGATAGGCGTGCACCGCCGGGGCGTTGACCGAGCTGACCTCCAACCACAGGTGCCGCGCGCCCCGTTCACGCGCGAACCGCTCGGCGCACTCCATCAGACCGCGGCCGATGCCGCGGCCCCGGTGGCCGGGTGCGACCTCGATGTCCTCGATGGTCAGCCGCCGGTTCCAGGGCGCGTACCCGACGGCGGCGTACCCGCACAGCAGCTCGCCGTCGAGAGCCACGAAGGTCCGGGCGTCGGCGTCCGAGTCCTTCCCGCCGCCGAAGACCTGCTCGTCGTGCTCCTCGGGCGGGAACGCCTTGCGCACGGGCGGGTTCACGGTGACCTCGCGGAGCAGGAAGCCGAAGCCGACGCCGTCGCCGTTTCCGTCGCCGTTTCCGTCGCCGGGACCGGGCTCGCTCACCTCGAAGACCGTGGCGGTGGTGAAGGAGCTGTCCAGGGCCTCGATGGCACCCGCGTCCTCGGGACGGGCGGGGCGGTACACGATCGAGTCGGCCGAGCCATGTGCGGTGGTCATGAGATCCACCGTACGCAAAAAATCCCCCGGCCGAATTGGCTACCGAGGGAAAGAAGAGCGTATATTCAATGGTTCACGACTTGGCCTTGAACGAAGTCGTGGTGAAGGTTACGAGGACACTGTATCGCGGCAGGAGTGCAATTGTCAACCGAGGAATTCCGGAAAGAGCAGCAATTCGTCACCGACCTCTATCGGCGCCTCGACGGTCTGCGTGACCAGGCCGAACAGGCGGTCGAAGGGGCGCTGCGCGATGTCGGAACCGGCTTTCAGGCGCGGCTGGAGCGGGACGTCCTGGTCGCCGAGCAGTCCGGTCTGCTTTCCGCCCTGAATGCGGGCGAGAACGGCCTCTGTTTCGGCCGTCTGGAGTTCTCCGACGGCCGGGACCACCACATCGGCCGGCTCGGAATCCGGGCCGACGACGCGGAACGCACCCCGCTGGTCCTGGACTGGCGCGCGGACGTGGCCCGCCCCTTCTACCTCGCCACCGGTCACACCCCCATGGGGCTGCGCCGCCGCCGGCACATCAGCAGCCGGGGGCGCGTGGTCACCGCCCTGCACGACGAGATCCTCGACCTGACCGACGCGGAGCGCACCGGACACGAGGGCGCCGACGCGGACGCCGTGCTCCTCGCCGCGCTCGACGCCGCCCGGACCGGCCGGATGCACGACATCGTGCGCACCATCCAGGCCGAGCAGGACCGGATCATCCGCTCCCCGCACCGCGGGGTGCTGGTCGTCGAGGGCGGCCCCGGCACCGGCAAGACCGCGGTCGCGCTGCACCGCGCCGCCTACCTGCTGTACGCCCACCGGGAGCTGCTCGCCAAACGCGGTGTGCTGATCGTCGGACCGGGCCCGGCCTTCCTCGGCTACATCGGCGGGGTGCTCCCGGCCCTCGGCGAGACGGGCGTGCTGCTGGCCACCCCGGGCGAGCTCTTCCCCGGTGTGCACGCCACCGGTACCGACCGTCCGGAGGCCGCCGCGGTGAAGGGGCGGGCCGCGATGGCGGAGGTCCTCGCCCGGGTGGTGGCCGACCGGCAGTGCCTGCCGGAGACCGTGCCGGCGGACACCGGCGAGGAGTACGACACCGTCCCCGAGCCGGCGCTGGAGATCGACCACGAGGAGTACGGGACACTGCTGCTGGACCGCACCATGGCGTACGAGGCGCGGGACCGGGCCCGGGCCACCGGGCTGCCGCACAACCAGGCGCGGCCCTCCTTCGCCTTCCCGATCATCGACGCGCTCACCGCGCAGCTCGCCGACCGGTTGGGCGCCGATCCGTACGGCGGTCCGAACCTGCTCGGCTCGGACGACATCGCCCAGCTCGGCAAGGAGATCGCGACGAGCGCCACCGTGCACGCGGCGATCGACTCGCTGTGGCCCTCCCTCACCCCGCAGCGGCTGATCTCCGACTTCCTCGCGGACCCGACGCACCTGCCCGCGCACGAGGCCGACCTGATCCGGCGCGCGCCCTCGGCCCGGCCCGACTGGACCCCGGCGGACGTGCCACTGCTGGACGAGGCGGCCGAGCTGCTCGGCGAGGACGACAGCGCCCGGCGGGCCGCCGAGGAGCGGGACCGGCAGCGGCGCATCGCCTACGCGCAGGGGGTGCTGGACCTGTCGGAGGGCTCGCAGTCGTACGAGTTCGAGGACGAGGAGAACGAGTTCCTCGCGGCCCACGACATCATCGACGCGGAGCGGATGGCCGAGCGTCACGAGGAGGCCGACCACCGCAGCACCGCCGAGCGGGCCGCGGCCGACCGTACCTGGGCCTTCGGGCACGTCATCGTGGACGAGGCGCAGGAGCTGTCGGCGATGGCGTGGCGGCTGCTGATGCGGCGCTGCCCGACCCGGTCGATGACGCTGGTCGGCGACCCGGCGCAGACGGCCGACGAGGCCGGGTGCGGCTCGTGGGAGCGGATCCTCTCGCCGTACGTGGGCGAGCGCTGGGAGCTGGTCCGGCTGGGGGTCAACTACCGCACGCCGGCCGAGATCATGGAGGTGGCGGCGGCCGTGCTGCGGACCCGCGATCCCGGCTTCGAGCCGCCGCGGTCCGTACGGGCCACCGGAGTGCGGCCGTGGGCGCACGCGACGGGTGACCTGGCGGCGGCGACCCGGGAGGCCGTGGCGCGGGAGCTGCCGGCCGAGGGGCGGCTCGCGGTGATCGCGCCGCGGGCGCGGCACGCGGCGCTGGCCGCCGTACTGCCGGGGGTGCGGGAGGGCGCCGAGCCGGATCTGACCGGTGAGGTGGTCCTGCTGGACCCGCGCCAGGCCAAGGGGCTGGAGTTCGACACGGTGATCGTGGTGGAGCCGGCCGAGCTGCGGCCGAGCGATCTGTACGTGGCGCTGACGCGGGCCACCCAGACCCTCGGGGTGGTGCACACCGCCGGCCGGCTGCCGGCGGGGCTGGCGGACACCCCGCAGGGGCTGCTCAGGCGCTGATGACGAGCGGCGCCCGGGGGTCGGTGCGCAGCGGGGTCGCCAGTGCCACGAGCGTGTGTTCCAGGCCGTGGAGGTGGGCGAGCGCCGGTTCCGCGGCGGCGGGCCGGGGCTGCGGAACGGTGGCGGGCCCGGGCGTGCCGTGCGGGGCGGTCAGGGCTTCCAGCGCGGCCTCGACGCGCCGGCAGGCGGCGGCCGGCCGGGCGTCGTGCGAGGCCTGCGGATCGGCGGCGACGGCGACCAGTCCGCGGACGTCCCGGGCGCAGTCGTCGAGCAGCGCGAGCACCTGCCGGGCGCGGGCCTTGCGGGCGCGCAGCGGGCTCAGCGGGTGGACGAGCGGCGCGAGGGCCATCCGGACCCGGCCCAGCAGCAGCTCCAGTTCGGCGGCGTGCGGGGCGGGGTCGGCGTCCGGGTCTCCCGCGAGGCGGTCCAGGGCGGCCGCGGTGGCGGCGCGCACGCAGTGCAGGGCGCGCTGGATCCAGGCGTCGTTGGCGGCGTGGGTGGTGACCGGGAGGATGATCACGACGGCGAGGGCGGCGCCGAGCGCTCCGATGGCGGTCTCCTGGAAGCGCAGGAGCAGCAGTCCGGGGTGCAGGACGCCGAGGAGGCCGTAGAGCAGTCCGGCCATGACGGTGACGAAGAACATCATCCAGGAGTACGAGGGCGCGGCCGTGTAGAAGATCCCGAAGACGCACACGGCGACCAGTGCGGCGGTGGGCACCGGCGCGCCGTGCAGGGGTACGGCGATCAGCAGGCCGGCGGCGATGCCGACGACGGTGCCGAGGACGCGGCGGAAGCCCCGTACGAGGGTCTCGCCCCGGGAGGTGGTGTTCACGAAGATCCACCAGGCGGTGCCGACGGCCCAGTACCAGCGGTCGTCGGAGAGCGCCTGGCCGATGCCGAGCGCGAAGGCGCAGGCGGCGGTGGCCTGGAAGGCCTGTCGGGTGGTCGGGCGCGCGAGCCCGGTCCCGGGCAGGCCGGGCGGGGCGGCGGGGGGCGGGGTGCGCCGCTCGATGGGCCAGAGCAGGAAGCGCACGGCTCCGGCAGCGAGGAGCGCCAGGCCCACGGCGGCGTAGAGCTCGGGCAGCTGCCCGGGCCGGGCGTGCAGGAACTGCGTGACGAAGAACATCATGAAGCCGAAGATCCCGAGGGCGTGTCCGCGCGGGCCGAAGCGGCGGGCGTAGACCCCGGCGAACACGACGGCGAGGAAGGCGGCGTCCCGGGCGAGCGGCACCCCGTGCAGGGTGGTGGCGAGGGTCAGGACGGGGAATCCGGCGACGGGCAGCAGGGCGGTGGTGAGGCGCTGGGCGCGGACGTGTCCGTCGAGCACGGTGAAGAGGGCGAGCAGGGCCGCCAGTCCCCCGGTGATGGAGGCGGTCAGGGAGAGACCGCACACTTCGGCGAGGGCGACGGCGGCGGCGACGCCGATCACGGCGCGGGCCGAGTTCCGCAGTCTCATACGCCCCGGATCCGGAGCCACGAACATCCTCTTCACGGCGGTGTGCCGCCCCCCTTGCAGTGCTGCGCGCCGGCCCGGCGCCGCCCGGGGGTGGTGGGCGGCGGACGGGCACGGCGAAGGCGCCGCGCTCCGGAACCGGCCTCGTTGCCGTCCGGCGCTGCGCGGCGCCGTAAGTACATGGATACGACACAGATAAGCATCCGGGGGCCCACCGGCTCAAACGGACCCTCCGCTGCTGGGCCATTGGTACAGCCAGCGGGCCAGGATGTCGGCCATGAGCCTGCCACTGGACCACTGTCGGCGGTGACCGCGCACCGGCCGGGTCGCGCCGCCGTGGCCGACTCTCGTCCACGTGACCACGCGCTGTTATCGTGCAGCGACCCGCGGGGCGTACGGAAGGGGACCGACGTTGACGCGTACGGCGGAGTTCGGGGCGGCCGAGGCGTTCAGCCGGGCCGCTGTGGCGGTCTTCCGGCTGAACGGACGGTTCACCGCGGCCCTCGACCGGCTCGCGCTCGCCTCGGGGCTCAGTGCCGCGCGCTGGCAGATACTCACCACGGTCACCGACGAGTCACTGTCCGTGTCCGCCGTGGCCCGGCGGGTGGGGACCACCCGGCAGAGCGTGCAGCGCATAGCGGATCTGCTGGTGCGGCAGGGGCTCGCGATCTACCTGGACAATCCGGCCCACCGGCGGGCCAAGCTGCTCACCGCCACCGAGCAGGGCGTGGCCGCGAAGCGGGAGATCGACTCCTGTCTCGCCGAGCTGGCCCGGCAGTTGTGCGAGGGCCTCGGAGGCGAGGACGAGGTGCACCGCACGGCCGAGGTGCTGCGGGGCCTGTCCGGCGCGTTGTCGTCGATCGGATCCGACGACTCTGCGTGAAGCCCGCGCACGTGTCCGCCGCTATACGGACAAGCCGGCCTGAAAGTGCCCGTGTTTTTCCAAAGAGTTGACTGCACCGAGGAACGCTCTTTGCGGTACCGTTCGCGCCTGACGCGGGGTTTCAAGGCCGGGGGACCTTTTGAATCGGTTTGTCTTCAGAGTGCTGGGACCGCTGCTCGTCCAGACCGATGACGGTCCGCTGCGCATCCATGGCCGGCGCCAGGCCACGGTCCTCGCGATGCTGGTCCTCTACGCCGACCGGATCGTGTCGGTGGACACCCTCGTGGACGCCGTCTGGCCGGATTCTCCCCCGGCGACGGCCCGCAACCAGATCGCCATCTGCGTGGCCACCCTCCGCAAGACCTTCAAACAGGCCGGGGTGACCGATCTGCTGATCACCTCTCCCCCGGGCTACCTGCTGGCCAAGGGCGAGCACCGGATCGACGTCCAGGAGTTCCTGGAGCGGGCCGAGCAGGGGCGGGACGCCGCCCGGCACGGACGCACCGAGGAGGCGTGCACGCAGTTCGAGGAGGCGCTCAGCATCTGGCGGGGCTCCGCGCTCGACGAGCCGTCCGGCTCCCGGCTGGAGGCGGAGACCACCAGGCTGGAGCAGATGCGGCTCGCGCTGGTGGAGGAACGCGCCGGGCTGATGCTCCAGCTGGGCCGGCACCGCGCGCTCACCGGAGAGCTCACCGACCTGGTGGCCCGGCACCCCCTGCGCGAGCAGTGCCGCGAACACCTCATGCTGGCGCTGTACCGGTCCGGGCAGCGGGCCGAGGCCCTGGAGGTGTTCCTGCACGGCCGCCGGTTACTCACCGAGCAGCTCGGGATCGAACCGGGTCCCGGACTGCGTCAGTTGCACGAACTGATCCTGCGCGACTCCCCCGAACTGACCCGGCCCCCCGCCACGGCGGCGCCCGCGCCGGCGGCCCTGAGCACCATCCCGGCCCAACTGCCCGCCGACGTCATGGCGTTCACCGGCCGGCAGCGGGAGATGGCCTCGCTGGACCGGCTCCTGAAGGAGCCCTACAACCCCCACACCCCGGCGCTGGCGACCATCGTCGGCGTGGGCGGCGTGGGCAAGACCGCCCTCGCGGTGCACTGGGCGAGCCAGGTCGCCGACCAGTTCCCGGACGGCCAGCTCTTCGCCGATCTGCGCGGGTACGACGAGGAGCACGCGCCGGTGTCCCCCGCCGCCGTGCTCGACCGGTTCCTGCGGGCCCTCGGGATCGGCGCGCCCCAGATACCGGCGGATCCCGACGAGCGGGCCTCGCTGTTCCGGAGCCTGCTCAGCACCCGCAAGACACTGATCGTCCTGGACAACGTACGGTCCTTCGACCAGCTCAGACCCCTGCTCCCGGGCGGCGGGCGCAGCGTGGTGCTGGCCACCAGCCGGGAGAGCCTGGGCGACCTCACCGGGGACTACACCGCGCTGACCCTGCGGCTGCGGATGCTGGAGCCGACCGAGGCGACGGCACTGCTGATCAAACTGGCCGGAGCCGACCGGTTCGGCAGCGACCCGGTGGCGGTGGAGCAGCTCGGCGCGCTGTGCGACTGCCTCCCGCTCGCGCTGCGGATCGCCGGGGCGCGGCTGGCGGCCAAACCCGGTCTGAGCGTACGGAGCCTGGTGACGCGGCTGCGCGACCACCGGTCCCGGCTCGACGTGCTGAGCCCGGGCGAGGGCGGGGTGCGGGCCGGCTTCCGGCTCACCTACCGGGACCTGGCGCCCGAGGCGGCCCGGATGTACCGCAGGCTCGGGCTGCTGCGCACGGCGGACTTCGCCGCCTGGGCGGGGGCGGCCGTACTGGACACGGACGTGTGGCACGCGGAGGAACTGATCGACCACCTGGTCGACGCGCAACTGCTGGAGGTGGCCGACGCCGAGCCGGGGCGGGCCGCCCGCTACCGGTTCCAGGACCTGCTGCGGTTGTTCGCCCGTGAGCGGGCGGAGTCCGACGAGCCGGAGGGGGAGACCGACGCCGCGCTGGAGCGGGCCTTCGCGTCCTGGCTCTGGCTGGCGGAGGAGGCGCACCGGCGGATCGACGGCCGGGAGTTCCCGGTGGGTCGGACGCCCGCACCGGCTCCGCGCTTCCTGCCGGAGCTGGCCGACGAGTTGCTGGCCACGCCGATGGACTGGTTCGAGTCGGAGCGCACGGCCGTCGCCGACCTGGTGGCGCACGCGGCGGAGACGGGCCGGGCCCGGTACGCGTGGACGCTGACCGAGAGCGCGGTACCGCACTTCGAGACGAAGAACTACCTGGAGGACTGGCAGCGCTGCGCCGAGCAGGCGCTGGCCGTGGCCCGGCGTACCGGCGACGAGCCGGGCGAGGCGACGATGCTGCGGCTGCTGGGGTCGCTGGCGATCTACCAGCGGCGGTACGAGCAGGCCGAGGGCTGGAACATGGCCGCGCTACGGCTGCTGCGCAACGCGGGTGACATGGGCGGGGCGGCGCTCGCCCAGCGGAACCTGGCGATGTGCGCGCGGTTCCAGGGGGACTGGGAGCGGGCCCTGGAGTACTGCGAGGCGGCCCTCAGCGGTTTCCACGCGTCGGGTGACATCGGCAACGAGGCCCACCTGCTCGGCTTCCAGGCACAGATCGAGCTGGACCGGGGCAACGTGGGCGGCGCGCTCCCGCTCGCGGAGCAGGCGGTGGCGCTGAGCCGGCGAACCGGATCGGTACGGGCGGAGGCGCAGAGCGTGTACCGGCTGGCCGAGGTGCGGCTGCGCGCGGGAGATCTGGACGAGGCCGCGGAGGCCTTCGGTGCGGTACTGCGGCTGACCCGGGGCGAGGGCGACCGGGTCGGGGAGGCGCACGCGCTGCGGGGGCTGGGGCAGACGCAGTGGAGCCAGGGCCTGCTGCCGGCGGCGGGGGGAACGCTGCAGCAGGCCCTGGAGATCACCGATGAGCTGGCGGACCGTTTCCTGTACGCCCGGGTGGAGACCGATCTCGGGTGTGTGGAGGCGATCGGCGGCCGCCCGGCGGAGGCGGCGGAGCGTTTCCGGCGGGCGCGGGCCGCCTTCGGCGAGGTCGGCGCGCAGCCCTGGCGGGCGCAGGCGGACCGGCTGCTGGCGGCGGTCCAGGGCGCGTCGCGATCGGCGGGCGAGCCGGGCGGTGCGGGCGCCGGCGCACTGCCGCATCGTTCCTTCACCGCGGCGGAACTGACGGAGCTGCTGACGCATCCGGAGCACTAGCGGCCGGCGGCGCGGTGCAGGGAGGAAGCGGGGCGGGTCGGGAGCGCGGCGGATCAGGAGGGGCGGGTCAGCCCCAGGGCATGTCGCCGTGCTTGCCGGCGGAGCCGTGACGCGGGGGGTCCAGCGGCTTGACGACGCCCCAGGGCATGTCGCCGTCCGCCTGGGTGGTGGTGTGCGTGTCCGCCAGGACGGCCGACGCTGCCCCCGTGCCGACGAACATCCCCGCAAGAACGACCAGGCAGGCCGCCGCCGTCATGTTCGCCGTCTTCGCCGTCCGCGTGCTGCGCATCTGGGAATCCCCTCTCGGTGGAGCATCACTGCCGCTCGCTGCGGCATGAATGGAACAGTAGGGACGCCTCCTTTTTCTTCTGTGTTCCATCGATTTCGTGACCCGGACCGCCCTCGAAATCGACACGATATCGAGGAGACAACGCACTCCACTAGCTTCGTTCAGAGATTCTTCTCCATGAATCACGGATGGGGCGGTACATGGAATTCCGAGTGCTCGGGCCGGTCGAGGTACGGCGGGACGGTCGGCGGGTCGCGTTGTCCGGGGCGAAGCTGCATACCGTGCTCGCGGCGCTCCTCGTGGCCCGTGAAGAGGTGATCTCCGACGAACGGCTGTGCCGGCTGCTGTGGGGCTGGGCTCCACCGGCCACCGTCAGCGCACAGCTCTACACCTATGTTTCCCGCTTGCGCAAGATTCTCGGCGACGATGTTCTGATCGATCGTCGACCGCCGGGATATGCCATGAGCATCGGTAATGCGACGCTCGACCTGAACGAATTCGAGAAGCTGGCGCTCGGCGGCCGCGAGGCACTGCTCGCCGAGGACTTCGAAAAGGCAGGTGAGCTGCTGCGCGGCGCCCTGGCCCGGTGGAACGGGTTGCCCTTCGCCAACGCCACGGAATACCTGGCCGACGCCGAGGCTCCGCGGCTCACCGAGGCCCGGGCCGTCACGCTGGAGCACCGCATCGCGGCGGATCTCGCGCTGGGCCGGCACGAGCAGATCACCGGTGAGCTGACCGGCCTGGTCGCCGAGTTCCCGTTGCGCGAGCGCATCCGGTGCCAGCTGATGACGGCGCTGTGCCGGTCGGGGCGGCAGGCGGACGCCATCCACCTCTACCACCACGGTCGCGCGGTGCTGGCCGACGAGCTGGGGGTGAATCCGGGCGAGGAGCTCCAGGCCACCTACCGGGCGCTGCTGGAGGGCACGCTGGACCGCCGGCCGCACACCGCCCCGGCCGCGCCGGCCGGTCCCCGCCGGGACGCGGCAGGCCGCCCGGACGGCGCCCCGGCCATGCTGCCGCCCGACACCGTCGACTTCACCGGCCGGGAGCCCGAACTGGAGCTGCTGTGCCGTGCCCTGGCCCCCGACGCGCAGGGCACCGGGCGGCCCCGCCGGGTCCTGGTCACCGGGATGGCCGGGCTCGGCAAGACCGCCCTGGCCGTCCACGCGGCCCACCGCTGCCGGCGGCACTTCCCCGACGGGCAGTTGTACGCCGACCTGCGCGCGCCCGACGGCACTCCCCGGCACCCCACCCGGGTGCTGCGCGGGCTGCTGCGCGCGCTGGGCCCGATGGACGACGTACCGGCCGCCGAGGACCAGGACCAGTTGGTCCGGCTCTACCGGGAACGGACGCGGGGCAAGCAGCTGCTGATCGTGCTGGACAACGCGTCCGGGGCCGCCCAGTTGGGTCCGCTGCTGCCCAACACCCCGGAGCCCGCGGTCCTGGTCACCGGGCGGACGGCCCTGCCCACCGTGGCCGGGGCACACACCGTGGCCCTCGCTCCCCTGGCACCCCGGGACTCGCTGGAGCTGCTCTCGGCCGCGGCCGGCCCCGCCCGGGTGGCCTCGGCACCCGGTGCGGCGTCCTCGATCGTCGAGCACTGCGCCGGTCTGCCGCTGGCCCTGCGGATCGTCGGGACCCGGATCGCCGCCCGGCCGCACTCCACCCCGGACCGGCTGGCCCGCCGGCTGGCGGATCCCGTGACCCGGCTACGGGAGCTGCACTCGGGCGATCTGGACGTGCACAGCTCGCTGCTGCCGTCCTGGCGGGCGCTGGACGCGGAGGTGCGCTCCGTGTTCCCGGCGCTGGCCGCGCTGGGTCCGCAGCCGTTCCCGGCCGCGGACGCGGCGATGTCGCTGAGCCTGCCGGAGGTCGAGGCGGAGCGGCTGCTGGAGGCGCTGGCCGACGCGGCCCTGCTGGAGGTCAGCGGCGCGGACGAGCGGGGCCAGCCCTGCTACCTGTTCCACCCGCTCGTACGGCTCTTCGCGCTCTCCCTGGGCGAGGGGACCACGCCCGACCGTAAGGCCGCCGCCCGCACGGAACATAACCGGCGGCTAACTCACCGCCCCTAGCCTCGCCCTGCCCCGCAGCAGGGCGCTCCGGCCCGTACCCACCCCGGGCACGCACCGGCCGACGGCCCGTAACACCGAATGGAGTTGGACCATGACCGAGCTCCTGCCCGCTCGCGCGGACAGTGCCGCGTCCTTCCCGATGACCGAGACGCAGCAGGCACTGATGATCGGGCGAGGTGAAGCAGTCGAGCTGGGCGGTATCGGCTGCTACGGATACTTCGAGTGGGAGCGCGCGGACCTCGATCCCGAGCGCTTCGCCGCCGCCTGGCGCAAGGTGGTCGCCCGTCACGACATGCTCCGCGCGATCGGCCGCACCGACGGCACCCAGTGGGTGCCGGCCGACCCGCTGCCCTTCGACATACCGGTCGTGGACCTCGGCGAGCTGTCCGCCGAGGCCTCGCGGGAGCGGCTCGCCGCGCTGCGGGACGAGATGAGCCACGTGGTCTTCCCGGTGGGCAGCTGGCCGCTGTTCGACCTGCGGATCATCCGGTTGGGCGGTCCCGGGAACCTGAGCCGCGTCCACCTCGGGATCGATCTGCAGGTGCTGGACGCCTCCAGCGCCTTCCAGGTGCTCTTCCCCGAGCTCGTCGACCTGTACGAGGACCCGGACGCCGAACTCCCGGAACCCGGGATCAGCTTCGCCGAGTACGCCCGCTGGCGCGCCGACGCCCTGCCGCACACCGAGGCCTTCCGGGCCGCCCGCGACTACTGGGTGGAGCGCGTCCCCACCCTGCCGCCGGCCCCCTCGCTGCCCACGGGCGGCCCCGCCGACACCGGGCGCGAGGTGCGCTTCGACCGGCGCGAGCACCGGCTGTCCCCCACCGAATGGCAGCGCTTCTCGGCGCGGGCGCACGAGGCGGGACTGACACCGTCGGTCCTGCTCACCGCCGCCTTCGCCGAGGTGGTCCGGTGCTGGGCGGAGGAGTCGGACTTCACCATCAACTACCCGATCTTCCAGCGCCCGGCGGTGCACCCGGACATCACCGGCGTCCTCGGCGACTTCACCAACGCCGTGATGCTCGCCGCCGACGGCTCGGGCGCGACCTTCCTGGACCGCGCGCACGCGCTGCGCGACCAGCTCGCCCGCGACGCGGAGCACGGCTCCTTCAACGGCGTCCGGGTGCTGCGCGAGCTGACCCGGCTGCACGGGGTGGGCGCGCAGGCCGGCATGCCGGTGGTGGTGACCAGTCTGCTCGACTACCCGGTGCGCAGGCCCGTCACGGACCTGGGCCGGGAGGTGTACTCGATCTCGCAGACCCCGCAGGTCTCGCTCGACGTACAGCTGCGCGAGCTGGCCGGTGAGCTGCGCGTCATCTGGGACTTCGTCGACGGGGCGTTCGCGCCCGGCTTCGTCGACGCCGCCTTCGGCGTGTACGTGGACCTGCTGGAGCGGCTCACGCGGGATCCGGAGGCCCTGCACACCGGGCGCTTCGATCTGGTCCCGGCGGCCGAGCGGACGCTGCGCCGCCAGGTCAACGACACCGCCGGGCAGATCCCGTACACCACCTTGCACGAGCTGTTCGCCCGGCAGGCGGAGCTCACGCCCGACGCCGAGGCCGTGGTGGACGCCTCCGGGCGGCGCCTGAGCTACGCCGAACTGGCCGCGTACGCCTGGCGGATCGGGCACACGCTGCGGGACCACGGGGCGGCTCCGGGCGAGCTGGTCGCCGTGGTGATGGAGAAGGGCTGGGAGCAGTACGCCGCGGTGTACGGGATCCTCGCCTCCGGCGCCGCCTATCTGCCGCTGGACCCGTCCGTGCCGCCGGAGCGGCTGCGCCGCCTGCTCACCGAGGCCAAGGTCGACCGGATCCTCACCCAGTCCTGGCTGGACTCCCGGATCAGCTGGCCGCCCACGGCCCGCCGCTACCGGGTCGACAAGGACTTCGAGTCCGGGAACGCGACCCGGCCCGAGACCGCGCAGACCCCGGCGGACCTCGCGTACACCATCTTCACCTCGGGCTCCACGGGTGAGCCGAAGGGCGTGATGGTCGACCACATCGGAGTGGTCAACCTGATCCGCGATGTCGCGAACCGCTTCGAGGTCGGTGCGCGGGACCGGCTGCTGGCCATCTCCGGGCTGCACTTCGACGCCTCGATCTACGACGTGTTCGGGGTGCTGACGCAGGGCGGGACCGTGGTGCTGCCGCCGCCGTTCGAGCACGCCGAGCCCGATGTGTGGGCCGATCTGGTGCGGGCGGAGCGGGTCACCCTGTGGAACTCCGTGCCCGTCCTGATGGAGCTGCTCGTCGGCGAGGCCGAGGTGCGCGAGCGGCGCGGCGGCGACCGGCCGTTGGAGTCCCTGCGGCTGTCCGTGCTCTCCGGCGACTGGATCCCGCTGACGCTGCCGGACCGGCTGCGGGCGCAGAGCTCCCGGATCGAGGTGGTGGGTTCGGGCGGTCCGACCGAGACGATCTGCTGGTCGCTGTTCCAGCCGATCGGCGAGGTCGACCCGTCCTGGACGAGCATCCCGTACGGCAAGCCGATCACCAACCAGCGCTACTACATCGTCGACGCGGCCGCCTACGAGCGCCCGCTCGGGGTGGTCGGCGAGATGGCCGTGGCCAGTGACGTCGGGCTCGCGCTCGGCTACTGGAACGACGCCGCACGCACCGCGAACCGCTTCGTGCACCTTCCGGAGAGCGGCGAACGCGCCTATCTGACCGGCGACCTGGGCCGGTACCTGCCGGACGGCAGCATCGAGATCCTGGGCCGGGACGACTTCCAGGTGAAGATCCAGGGCCACCGGATCGAGCTCGGCGAGATCGAGGCCGTGCTGCGCCAGGACGCCGAGGTCGAGGCGGCCGTGGTGGTGGCCCCGGCCAGCGCCCACGGGGTGCGGCGGCTGCACGCCTTCGTCGTGGCCGCCGAGGACGCGGCCGGGCCGGTGCTGGAACGCCTCGCCGCGCAGCTCCCCGGCTACATGGTGCCGGCCGCGCTCACCGTGCTGCCGGAGCTGCCGCTGACCCGCAACGGCAAGGTCGACCGGCTGCTGCTGGCCTCCTCCGCCGGGCGGCAGCAGTCCGCCGACGAGGCGGCCGTACGGGACGCCGGGGACGGGCCGGGCGGTGCGCTGGAGCTCGTGCTGTGCGCGGCGGTCGCCGACATCCTCGGCCTGGACGGGGTGGCGCCCGGTGACAACTTCTTCAGCCTGGGCGGCGATTCGCTCAGCGGTACCCGCCTGGCCGGTCTGCTCAAGGAGTTGCTGGGGGTGCCGGTGCCGGTGAAGACCGTGTTCCAGAACCCGCTGATCTGCGAGCTGGCCGAGAAGATCGCCGCGGACGAGCAGCACGGCGCGGAGGCGGTCGCCGCCGCGGAGGCCTTCGGAGAGCTGGAGGCGGACGAGCCCGGCGCGTCGGACCAGGACGCGGTTCGGCACAGCACGGTCATCACGGACGATTCCGAGAGGGGACAGTCATGAGTCTCACCCTGCCCGCGCCCGTCACCGAGCCGGAGCTGCCCGCGGCACCCGGCGTCGGCCCCGAGCCCGATCCCGACCTGGTCGATTTCGCCGCGCACGCCACGACGCGGCTCAGAGAGCGCGATGCCGAGTTGTACGCGCTGCTCGCCCGGGAGTCGGCACGCCAGCGCGACACCCTGATGATGGTCGCGGCGTCCAGCGTCGCGGATCCCTCCGTCCTGGCCTGCGAGGGCAGCGCGCTCGGCAATCTGACCGCCGAGGGCTTCCCGGGGAACCGTTACCACGCCGGATGCGGGGTCGCCGACGAGATCGAGCGCCTCGCGATCGACCGGGCGTGCGCGGCGTTCGGGGCGCAGGACGCGATCGTGCAGCCGCACTCCGGCTCCTCCGCCAACCTCGCCGTGATCACGGCGCTGCTGAACCCCGGTGACTCCCTGCTCGGACTGGACCTGGACTGCGGCGGGCACCTCACCCACGGCTCCCCCGCCTCGGTGACCGGCCGCTACTACCGCGCCCACGGCTACCGGGTGACCCCGGACGGGCTGCTCGACTACGACCAGATCCGTGAACTGGCCCTGGAGCACCGCCCGAAGCTGATCGTGTGCGGGGCGAGCGCCTACCCGCGCAGCATCGACTTCGCCCGCTTCCGGGAGATCGCGGACGAGGCCAACGCCTATCTCCTGGCGGACATCTCGCACATCGCGGGACTGGTCGCGGCCGGCCTCCACCAGAGCCCCGTCGACCACGCCCACGTGACCACCACCAGCACCTACAAGCAGCTGTACGGCCCGCGCGGCGGGCTGATCCTGCTCGGCCGGGAGGCCCGCAAGGCCGGGCCGGAGCGCGGCACGCTGGCCGCCACCCTGCGCCGCGCCGTGTTCCCCTTCACCCAGGGCACGCCCGACCTGGCGTCGGTGGCGGCCAAGGCGCGCGCCCTGGACTTCGTGGCGAGCCCCGACTTCGCCGAGCTCGCCAAGCGGCTCGCCGACGGTGCGCAGGCGATCGCCGGGCGCCTCTCGGACCGGGGGTTCCGGCTGGTCACCGGCGGTACGGACACCCATATGGTGCTGCTGGACCTGCGCGGCACCGGGGTCACCGGGGATGTCGCCGAGCAGGCCCTGGAGTCCTGCGGGATCGTCGTCAACCGCAACCGGGTCCCCGGCGACACCACACCGGTCCGGGTGACCGGTGGACTGCGGCTCGGCACCAACACGCTGGCCGCGCGCGGGATGGACCACGCGGTGGCCGCCGAGTGCGCCGACCTGGTCGCCGATGTCCTGGTGGCGCTGCGCGCGCAGGGCGGCGTACTGCCGGACGCGCTGCGCGACCGGGTGCGTACCCGGGTCTCCGAGCTGTGCGCCGCCCACCCCCTGCCGGGATATCTGCCGTGACCTTCAGCGGCTTCCCGCCCTCGGCACTGCGCCTCTACGAGGACCTCGCGGCCGACAACGACAAGGAGGCGTGGCGGCTGCGCCACCGCGAGCGGTACGAGCGTGACGTACGTGCGCCGATGGACGAGCTGGCCGCTGAACTGAGCACGTATTTCGCGGAGTCGGCCTTCCGGGAGTCGACCGGAGCGGGCGAGGTGACGGTGCTCGGCCCGGTCCGGGACACCCGGATGTCCCACGACAAGTCCCCGTACAAAACCTACCAGGGCGCCTATCTGGATCTGCTGCCCTGCCTGGGCCTGTGGGTGCACCTGGACCGGCACGGCCTCTACGCCTCCGGGCGCTGGTACCCCTATGCCGGGGCCGAGGTCGCCCGGTACCGCGCTGCCGTCGAGGAGGAGGACGGCGGCGCGGAGCTGGCCGCGATCGCGGGCCGGCTGGAGGCCCAGGGGTTCACCCTGGGCGGCGATCGGCTCAAGTCCCGGCCGCGGGGGGTCCCGGCGGACCACCCGCGGCTGGGGCTGCTGCGCCACCGCAAGATCGACGCGGGCCGGCGTTTCGGTCCCGACGCCGGGCTGCACACGGCGCGCGCCGGGGAGCTGGTGCGGGAGACCTGGCAGCTGGTGCGCCCGCTGTTGGACTGGGTGGCGGCCCGCGAACTCACCCCACAGCCCCGCGAGCGAGGAGTTGACGTACCGTCATGAACATCGGGAGTTTCGAGACCGTCGATCTGCGCAGCGACACGGTGACGGCGCCGGGTGCCGGGATGCGGGCCGCGATGGCCGCGGCCGAGGTCGGCGACGACCTGTTCGGGGAGGACCCGACCGTCCGCGCGCTGGAGGACCGGCTCGCCGGGCTCTTCGGCTTCTCCGGGGCGCTGTTCACCCCGTCCGGGGTGATGGCCAACCAGATCGCCCTCCAGCTCCTCGTCGGTCCCGGCGAGGAGCTGGTGTGCGACGCGGAGGCGCACATCCTGGCGCACGAGGAGGCCTCCCCGGCCCGCTACGGCGGGATCCAGACGCGTACGGTGACGGCGGAGCGGGGAGTGGTCACCGCGGCCCTGCTGGCCGGGGTGGTCCGGCGGGGGAACCCGTACACGCTCGGCACCCGGGCGGTGGAGGTCGAGCAGACCCACACCCGGGCCGGCGGTACGGTCCACCCCCTGGACACGCTGCGCGCCGTACGCGAACTGACGTCCGGCGCGGGCCTGGCGGTCCACATGGACGGGGCCCGGATCTGGAACGCGATGGCCGCGACGGGCACCTCGGCGCACGCGTACGGGCGAACGGCCGACTCGCTGGCCGTGTGCCTGTCGAAGGGGCTGGGCGCCCCCGTCGGCTCGGTGCTCCTGCTGGCAGCCGAACAGCTGCCGCGGGCCCGGAAGTTGCGGCACGGTCTGGGCGGCGGCATGCGCCAGTCGGGCATCCTGGCGGCTGCGGGTCTGTACGCCCTGGACCACCACGTGGAGCGGATCGCCGAGGACCACGCCAATGCCGCGCTGCTGGCGGCGGGGCTGCGGGACGCGGGCTTCACCGTGCGCCCGCCGGAGACCAACATCGTCCTCATCGAGGTTCCCGGCGCCGACGAGGTCGTCGCACGGGCCGCCAAGGAAGGAGTACTGGTGACCGCGCCCGGCCCGGAGACGGTCCGGCTGGTCACTCATCTGGACGCAGGACGACAGGCGTGTCGGCGGGCCCTCGGGGTGCTGACCGCCGTGATGACCGATGTCGTCACCGGGACGCGGGACACCGCGGCCGCGGGACGCTCGTAAGTAGCGGAAGAGAGCGAAGTAGCAGCATGAGTTTAGAAGTACGGCCCGCCACGGCGGATCTGTGGGACGACATCCGCCAGGTGCTCCAGCCGAAGAAGAGCGCGCACACGTGCTGGTGCATGGCGTGGCGGCTGTCCACCGGCGACTACGGGCGGCTCACGGCGGACGAGCGGGGCGAGCACCTGCGCGGCCTCATGGAGAAGGCCGATCCGCCGCCCGGGGTCCTCGGGTTCCTGGACGGCGAGGTGGCCGGCTGGTGCAACGTGGCGCCGCGCCGGCAGCTCGACCGGCTGACCTCCTCGAAGACGATCACACCGGTGGACGACCTGCCCGTGTGGTCGGTGACCTGCTTCGTCGTACGCAAGGACTTCCGCGGCAAGGGGGTCGCCTCGGGCCTGCTGGAGGGGGCCGTCGAGCACGCGCGCGCCCACGGTGCGCCCGCCGTCGAGGGGTATCCGGTGGACCCGGAGGGCGGTCGGGTGAATCCGACCCTCGCCTATGTCGGGACGATGGACATGTTCGAGCGGGCGGGCTTCCGCCGGGTCCACCGCACCGAGGCCAAGAGCGACAAGCGGCACCGCTGGGTCATGCGCCGCGACCTGGTCTGACGGTCCTCGCGGTACGGGGAAGGGGCTCCCGCGGTGCGGGGGCCCCTTCCCTCGTGCGGGCGCCGGTCAGGGCGTGTGCGCCGCGATGTCCCAGAGGTGGGCGGGACGCCCGCAGCGCATGGCCTCCCAGGCCGCGCGCCGGTAACAGCCCGCCACCAGGCCGTCCCGGACCAGGCCCGAGGCGCCGTGCAGGTGGACCGCGTCACGGGTCACGTCGAGGGTGGTCTCCGCCGTGAGGGCGATCAGCCCGGCGGCCTCCCCCGCGCTGAGCCGATCCTCGTCGAGGTCCCGGGCCGCGTCCCCCACGGCCCAGCGCACGGCGTCGAGGCGGGCCAACAGCCCTGCCACGCGCAGCCGGGGACCTTGGTGTTTGACCAGGGCCTGGCCGAACTGCTGCCGGCCGCGGATCCGGGAGACGACCGCGGTCAGGGCGGCCGCCGTGATCCCGGCCAGCAGCGAGGCCTGGTGGACGGCCGCGCGCAGGCCCACGCGGGCGAGGGCCTGTTCGGCGGCCAGGCCGCTCAGTAGCACCGCCTCGGCGGGCAGCCGTACCTCGTCGAAGACGGCGCCGGCGACGGCTCCCCCGCCGTGGTCGCGCAGCGGGCGGACCTGGACGCCCTCGGTGGGCAGGCGTACGAGTGCCACGCACGGTCCGTCGGGACCGTCGGCCAGGACCAGCAGCGCGCCCGGGGCGACGCCGGCGGCGAAGGGGCCGCCGGTGCCGGTGAGGACGACGGCGCCGGTGTCCGGGTCCGGTTTCCAGGTGATGCCCGGGGGTACGGCGCCGCGCGGATCGGGCAGCCGGCCCGGCACGGCGAGTGCCAGTTCCCCGGTGCGGACCTGGTCCAGGAGGAGGTCGGCGGCTTCGGGGGCGAGCGGGCCGAGGCCGGAGATCAGGTCCAGGGCGAGGAGGGTGTCGGTGAGCGGGAGGGGCTGCGTCGCGTTGCCCGCCTCCTCGCACACCATGGCGACGACGGCCTGGCCGAGGTCGAGCCCGTCGTGGCCGATGGGCAGGGCGAACTCCCAGGCGCCGACCTGGGTCAGCGCCTCCCAGGCGCCGGCGGGCGTGTCCCCGTCGACCTCCAGTCCCTGCCGCACGGTGAGTCGGAGCTGCCGGAAGAGGGAGTCCTCGTCCTCCCGCTCCCGCCAGCGCTCGGACGCCGCCGTGCTCCCGCCGCCCGTACCGGTCCCGCCTACCGCCTGTGATGTCACGGCCGTACCTCCGCCCCTGAGTCGAGACGCAGCCGGGCCAGCGTCTCCAGCATCATTTCGGCGGTGCCGCCCGATATCCGCATCCCCGGGGCTTCGCGCAACGCCGCGTCGAGTGGGTGTGCCACCCCGTCGACCTCGGGGTCGTCGAGGGTCATGCTGCGGTCGCCGTCGAGTTCCGCGGCCCACCAGGCCACCTCGGCGGCGAGCTCGGTGGTGTACCACTTGGCGGCCGCCGCCTCGTCCTCGTTGAGTTCGCCCCGGTCGAGGCGGGTGAGGACGCGGCGGACCAGCGTGCCCGCCGCGAGCAGCCGGGCGTTGAGTTTGGCCAGGCCGATCTGGTCGTGCTGGCCGGCCTCCAGCCGGTCGGTGTGGACCTCCAGCCGTTCCACGGCGGCCCGGTACCAGCGCAGCGCCTTGACGTAGTAGTCGAGTCCGGTGCGCTCGAAGGCGAGGGTCTTGACGACGATGGCCCAGCCCTGGCCGGTCTCGCCGACCACGTCGTCGGCGGTCACGGCCACCCCGTCGAGGGTGACCTCGTGGAAGGCGTCGTCGCCCATGCCCGGGATCTGCCGGATGGTGACGCCCGGCTGGGCCAACGGGACGAGGAACAGGCTGAAGGCCTCGTCCTCGCCGCGGGCCAGGCACAGTCCGTAGTCGGCGAGCCGGGCGAAGAGCGAGTGGACCTTGGTGCCGTACAGCTTGTATCCGCCCTTGCCGTCGGAGACGGCCCGGGTGGAGAGGATGTTGAGGTCGGATCCGGCCTGGGGTTCGCTGAACAGCACGCAGCCGAAGGCGGTGCCGGCCGCGAAGCCGGGCAGGTGTCGGGCCTTCATCGCCGGGCTCGCGACGTTGAGCAGGGTGGATCCGACGATCTGCACGGTGAGGGTGTGCAGCAGGTCGGGGACGTCGTGCATGGCCAGTTCCTCGACCAGCACGGCGGCCGCGACCTGGCTGATGCCGCGGCCGCCGTATTCCTCGGGCCACTGGGGCGCGAGGAGGCCCCGCTCGCCCAGGGCCCGGTGGATGGGCCGGGGGTCGCGGGTGCGCCGGGCCTCGGCCACGGGGGCCGAGACCAGGATGTCGTGGATGTCCTCGCGCAGGGCCCGCATGGGGGTGCGGGGCACGTCGGCTCCGCTCCGTACGAGCCCGCAGTCCGCGGGCGCGCGGTAGAACTCGGTGGTGAGCACGGGCAACTCCCTAGGTGGTGAGCGGGGATGCGGGCGCGGCAACGGCCCGGTCCAGCACGTCCTCGATTCCGGTGAGCAGCCCTCGCACGTCCTCGGGCGTGGCCGCGTGGCGGTTGTACTCGGCGGTGCCGCCGATCTCGCCGTCCCGTTCCACGAGGCCGATGCAGGCGAGGGCGGCGGCCGGGTCGGGGCTGTAGAGCTCCAGGTGCCGGGCGGGCGGCCCGGGCAACTGGCCGACCTCGATGCCCGGCAGGTCCAGGGGGATCGACGGGTAGTTGTGGAGGGCGAACAGGACGTTGTACGGCGGGGGTGTTCCGTCGAACAGGACGTCCACGGGCAGGCGTTGGTGGGCGAGCGCTTCGGCCACGGCGGCTCGGGTGCGGTGCAGCAGTTCCCGGAAGGTGGGGCCGCCCGCCAGGTCGAGCCGGATCGGCACCACGGTGGTGAACTGCCCGACGGCGCCTTCGAGGGCTCCGGCGAAGCGGCCGGCCGCGGGGGTGCCGATCACCTGGGAGGTACGGCTCTGCCTGCGGGCCAGTACGACGGCCAGCGCGGCGAGCAGCGTCATGAACGGGGTGGCCCCCTCGGCCGCGCCGAGCTCCAGCCCGGCGTCGACGGGCCCGCGGGCCAGTCGTACCGGGAGATGGCCGCGTTCGAATCCGCCGGGCGCCCGGGGTGCGGGCGGGTCGGCGGCGAACACCGCTCGGCGGCGGGCCAGTTCGGCCGATCCGTCGGGTCCGGCGAGCCAGCGGTGCTGCCAGTCGGCGTAGTCGGGGAACTGCAGGTCGGGCGGGGCGAGCCCGGCCGGACCCGCGCGGTAGCCGGCGGCCAGGTCCGCGAGGAAGACCCCGGAGGACCAGCCGTCGAAGACCGCGAGGTGGGAGGCGAGGATCAGGACGTGCTCGTCCGGGGCGAGCCGCAGCAGCCGGAAGGCGCTGGTCCGGCCGCTCTCCAAATCCAGGACGGTGGAGGCGCTCTCGGTGCTCTGCAGGGCCACGCGTTCGGCGGCGGCCTGCGGGGTGAAGCCCGAGAGGTCGGCCCGGGTGAGCCGCAGCACCGGTTCCTCGTCCACGTGCAGCCGGGGCTGACCGGTGGTGGAGACGGTGAGCCGGGTGCGCAGTGCCTCGTGGCGGCGCAGCACCCCGGTGAGGGCGTCCACGAGCCGCCGCGGGTCGAGCGGGCCGGTCAGCCGCAGGGCGTGCGAGCCGGTGGCGACGGCCGGGTGGGCGCGCTCGCGGCGCCACAGCCGGGACTGGAGGGCGGTCGGGGGGACCGGCCCCGCGCCGGAGCGCGGGGTCGGGTGGGCGGGTACGGGCCGGCGGGCGGCCAGCATCAGGCGGGCCAGCTCGCGCTTCGCCTCGGGGAGCGCGGCGAGCGCTCCTTCGAGCCCGGCCGGGTCGGCCATCAGGGGCCGTCCGGGTGCTGGAGGGAGCCGAGGAGGGCGGCGGCCTCGTCGTCGCTCATGTTCTCGATCTGCTCGAAGACCGCGAGCAACCGATCCTGTTCGCCGGCGGCCTCGGCCTTGGCGGTGCGGACCAGTTCGGCGAGCCCGGAGACGGTCGGGCGGCCGAAGAAGTCCGCGAGGGCGATGTCGATGCCGAAGAGGGCGCGGACCCGGGAGACCACGATGGTGGCCTGCAGGGAGCTGCCGCCCAGGGCGAAGAAGTCGCCCTCCACGTCCGGGTTCTGCCATTCGAGCAGCGGGGTGAGGATGTCGCGGCAGATCTGCTCCTCGATGGCGTCGCGGGGCGCCGTGCCGCCCTCGGCCGACAGCTCGGTCGGCTGCGGCAGCGCGGCGGTGTCGACCTTGCCGTGCGGGGTGAGGGGCAGTTCGTCGAGGACGACGACGACCGGCACCATGTAGCCGGGCAGCCGGCCGGCCGCGTAGGCCCGCAGGCCCTCGGCGTCGGCGACCTCGGAGGCGTACGAGCCCACCTGCTCGACCGTGACGTAGGCGGCCAGCATGCGCTCGCCGCCCGCGGCGGGCTGGGCGACCACGACGGCCTGCTGCACGGAGGGGTGCCCGGTGAGCACGGACTCGACCTCGCCCGGCTCGATGCGGTGGCCGCGCACCTTGAGCTGGCGGTCGGTGCGGCCGAGGAAGTCCAGGTTGCCGCCGGGCAGCCAGCGGACCAGGTCGCCGGTGCGGTAGAGGCGTTCGGTCTCGGGGCCGTCCGCGTAGGGGTTGTCGGCGAAGCGGTCGGCGGTGAGGTCGGGACGGCCCAGGTAGCCGCGGGCCACACCAGGCCCGGCGACGCAGAGTTCGCCGGGGACGCCGGGCGGGACCGGCCGCAGCCGCTCGTCGAGGACGAAGGCCTGGTGGCCCGGCATGGGGCGGCCGATCGGCGGGTTGCGGTCGTAGCTGCCGGTGCAGTCCATCAGCGTGACGGCGACGGTCGCCTCGGTGGGGCCGTACCCGTTGACGAACCTGCGTTCCCCCGCGGTCCATTCGGCGACGAGTCGGCCGGGGAAGGCCTCGCCGCCCACCGAGACCAGCCGCAGGTCGGGCAGGCCGGCCTGGTCGAGCAACGGCAGCAGGGCGGGCGGGAGTTCGGCGACGGTGACCGCGTCCTCGCGCATCCGGGTCTGCAGCAGGGCCGGGTCGCGGCGCTCGTCGTCGGTGGCGATGACGAGCGAGCCGCCCGCCAGCAGGGTGGTGAAGATCTCGAAGACGGAGACGTCGAAGGTGAGCGGGGCGAACTGCAGGACGCGGTCCTCGGCCCGGATCTCGTAGGCCTTGGCGATGGTGCGGGAGAAATGGGTGACCGAGCGGTGCTCGATCATGACCCCCTTGGGGGTGCCGCTGCTGCCGGAGGTGTAGAGCACGTAGGCGAGGTCGCCGGGGGTGGCGGTCGGCGCGAGGGAGGGGACCTCCCGGACGGGGGCGGCCGTTCCGGTGGTCACCAGCTCGAGCGGTACGGGCAGTTGTGCGGCCTCGTCGACGAGGGCGTGCCGGACCTTGGCGTCGGCGAGGACCGTACGGGTCCGCTCGGCCGGGGCGGCCGGGTCGATCGGGATGTAGTGGGCGCCCGCCTTGAGTACGCCGAGGACTCCGGCGACGGCGGCCGGGCCGCGGGAGACGCACACGGCGACGGGGTCGCCGTGGCGGACGCCGCGGTCGCGCAGCCGGTGGGCGATGGCCTCGGACCAGCGGTCGAGGGCCGCGTAGTCGAGCCGGGTGGAGCCGTGGCGGACGGCGACGGCGTCGGGGTGGATGGTGGCCCGCTCCCGGAACGCGCGGTCCAGGGTGGTGGTCCAGGCGGCCTCGTCGACGGGGCCGCCGCGGGACAGCTCGCGGGCGTGCCGGGAGGCGGCCGGCTCCTCGACCAGGCTGATGTCGCCGACCTGGAGGTCGGGGTTCTCGGCGACCTGCTCCAGGACCTGGCGGAAGGCGCCGAGCAGGGCGCTCGCCGTGCCGTGCCGGTAGAGGGAGGTGTTGTACTCGAGGGAGAGTTCCAGGCCGTCGTTCTCGCCGACCAGGAAGCTCATGTCGAACTTGGCCGCCCCGTCGTGCAGTTGGTCCATGGTGAACTCGACGTCAGCGGCCTGCGCCCGGTGGGTTCCCCAGCGGCCCAGCGAGGTGAACTCGATCTGGAAGAGCGGGTGGCGCAGCGGGTCGCGCACCGGGCGGACGGCCTCGACGACCTGCTCGAAGGGCAGCTCGCTGTTGGTGAAGGAGTCCATGACGGAGGCCGCGGTGCGGGTGACCAGCTCGCGGAAGGTGAGCTGGTCGGTGACCTCGGTCCGCAGGGTGATCATCTGGACGAAGCAGCCGATGACCTGCTCCAGGTCGGGGTGCGGCCGGGAGGCGCTGGCCGTGCCGACGACGACGTCCTCGGTGCGGGTCCAGTGGCGCAGCAGCGCGTTGAAGGCGGCGAGCAGGGTGGTGAAGACGGTGGTGCTGTTGGCGTCGGCGAGTTCGGTGAGGCGGTCCAACAGCTTCTGGTCCAGGGTCAGTTTCAGACCGCGGCCGTCGCCTCGGGTCTCGGGGCCGCGCGGGTGGTCGGGCAGGACCTCGGTGGCGACGGCGCCGGCCAGGATCTGGCGCCACTTCGTCGCCAGCGCCCGGCCGTGCTCGTCGTTCTCCAGCTTGGCCCGCTGCCAGGCCGCGAAGTCGGCGTACTCGACGGCGAGCCGGGAGGCCTCGGGGCGCTTGCCCGCGGCGGCGGCCGCGTAACTGGAGGTCAGTTCCTCGGTGAAGATCCGTGTCGAGCCCGGGTCCCAGGCGACGTGGTGGACGACCCAGAGCAGGACGTGGTGCTCAGGGGCTAGCCGTACCAGGTGGGCGCGGACGGGCGGGCCGGCGGCCAGGTCGAAGGGGGCGGCGGCGCAGCTCGCGGTGAGCTCGGCGAGTTCGCGGTCCGCGTCCTCGCTGCCCGAGAGGTCGGTGCTCTGGACGCCGAGCACGAAGGAGGGGACGGGCTCCTGCCAGGGGACTCCGTCGATCTCGACGAGTTTGCTGTGCAGCACCTGGTGGCGGGCGACGACGGCGTTGAGCGCCTCGTGCAGGGCGGCCCGGTCGAGGGGTCCGCCCAGGCCTATGGCCAGGGCTATGTTGTTGCGGGCCTTGCCGGCGCCGAGCTTGTCGACGAACCACATCTGCTCCTGCTGGAAGGAGGAGCGGGAGCGCGGTCCGTGGTCGGCGCGCCTCAGTTCGATGCGGCGGCCCACACCGGCCGTCATCTGGTTGCGCATCCGGCCCAGCAGCCGGGAGCGCTGTCCCTGGGGCAGCCGGCCGAGCCGTTCGGCGAGATCAGACATGGGTTCCTCCGTTGCGGTGCAGGTCGGCGAGGAGAGCGGCGAGCGCGTCGGGCAGGTGCTTGGCGAAGTAGTGGCGGCCCCCGGGGATCACGGCGAGGCGTACGTCGGCCGCGTACCGGCCCCAGGCGCGGTAGCCGTGCTCGTAGCCCTCGGTCGCGTCGTCGGCGTCGCCGATGATGCAGGTGAGCGGGGTGGCCAGGGGGCGGTCGTAGCCGTCCGGGGTGCGCGCGAAGAAGCGGGCGGCCTCGGTCATGTCGTGGCGGACCATCCGCAGGACCGCGGTGAGGTCGCTGTCGTCGAGGACGCCGTCGAAGCCGTCCATGGTGGTCAGGTACGCGACGAGGTCGTCGTCGCCGGAGACGCGTTCCATCTCCAGGGCGTACTCGGGGTCCTCCTCGGGGAGGGCCGCCGCGAGGTCAAGGGCGATCGGGCGCTGCCCCAGCCGTTCCAGTACGTGGGTGGTCTCCAGGGCGGTGACGACTCCGGCGCAGTGGCCGTAGACCGCGTACGGGCCCCGCACGGTGCGGGCGATCTCCGCGGCGGCGAGTTCCGCGAACTCGGGGACCGGCAGCATCGGGCCGGGGCGCAGCGGGTCGTGTCCGGGCGGGGAGACGGCCAGGAGTTCGATGTGCGGCGGGAGCTGGGCGGCGAGGGGCTGGTAGGCGATGGCGTCGCCGCCGCCGTGCGGGAAGCAGACGAGGGTCAGCGCGGTGGTGCCGGCCGGGCGTTCGGGGGTGAGCCGGTGCAACAGTCGGTGGTGCTGCGGGCCCGCTCCCGTGTCCGTTCCGGCGAGTTCGGCGGTGCGGGCGGCGAGGCCGGCCGGGGTCGGGTTGCTGAACAGGTCGACGACGCGCAGGGCGGCGGCTCCGCCGTCCGGCAGGGCGGTGGCGACGGCGCGGACCGCGCGCACGGCGGCGAAGGAGTCCCCGCCGAGGGCGAAGAAGTCGTCGTCGGGCGCGACTTCGGGCACGCCCAGCACCTCGGCCCAGACGGCGGCGATCCGCAGGGCGACCGGGTCCGTGTCGGCGGGCGCGGACGCGGCGGGCCGGCCCGCGGCGGGGGCGGGGGGACGCGGGTCGGGCAGCGCGCCCCGGTCCACCTTGCCGTTGGGGCTCAGCGGCAGCCGCTCCAGAGCCACGAGTTCGGCGGGGACGCAGTGCGGGGGCAGGACGGCGGCGAGGGCGGTCCGTAGGGCCGCGGTGTCGAGGTCGGTGCCCTCCTCGGGAACCACGTAGCCGACGAGGCGGTCGGAACCGGCGGTGCGGCGGGCGGCCACGACGGCCTCGCGGACCCCGGGTCGGTCGCGCAGCGCGCTCTCGACCTCGCCCGGTTCGATGCGGAGCCCGTTGAGCTTGATCCGGAAGTCGGTCCGGCCGAGGAGTTCGATGGTGCCGTCCGTGCCGTAGCGGGCCAGGTCGCCGGTGCGGTAGAGGCGTTCGGTGCGGCCGGGCTCCAGTTCGACGTGGACGAACTTCTCCTCGGTGAGCTCGGGCCGGTTCAGGTAGCCGCGGGCCAGTCCGACCCCACCGAGGTGGAGTTCGCCGGGTACGCCGACGGGGACCAGGCAATCGTTCGGGTCGAGGATGTAGGTGAGCTGATTGGCCATGGGCCGTCCGTACGGGAGCTTGGTCCACTCGGGATCGACGCGGCCGACGGGGAACTCCACCGAGTGGATGGAGGCCTCGGTCGCCCCGCCGAGCGCGACGAAGGACAGGCCGGGCGCGAAGGAGCGGATCCGGTCGGGCTGGGTGACGGGGATCCAGTCGCCGCCGAGGAACGCGGTGCGCAGCTTCGGCAGTCGGGGCCCGCCGGCGTGTTCGAGCTGGTCGGCGAGGAGGCCGAGGAGGGCGGGGGCGGAGTTCCAGACGGTGACGCCGTGCCGCTCGACCAGGTCGGCCCAGTGGGCCGGGTCCTTGGCGGCGGCCGGGTCGGGCAGGACGAGGGTGCCGCCGGCGGCGAGGATGCCGAGGGTCTCGTAGACGCTCATGTCGAAGCTGGGCGAGGACAGGGCGAGGACCGAGTCGCCGGGCCCGATGCCGTACGAGCGGTTGAGGTCGAGGAGGTTGTTGACGACGCCGCGGTGTTCCAGGGCGATGCCCTTGGGGGTGCCGGTGGAGCCCGAGGTGAAGATGACGTAGGCCAGGTCCCGGGAGGTGACGGGGACGGCCGGGCGGGTCGCGGGCAGCTCGGCGAGCGCGGTCCGGTCGGTGTCGAGCAGCACCTGGGAGGTGCCGGCGGGGACGGGCAGCCGGCCGATCAGCTCCGCGTCGGAGACGACGATGGGCGGCGCGGAGTCCTTCAGCAGCAGCGCCAGGCGCTCGGCCGGGTAGTCCGGGTCGAGGGGGACGTAGGCGCCACCGGCCTTGAGGACGGCGAGGATCGCGGTGACGAGCCCGGGGCCGCGGCGCAGGCACAGGGCCACGGTCCGGTCGGGGCCGGCGCCGGCTTCGATCAGGCGGTGCGCGAGCCGGTTGGCGCGCTCCTCCAGCTCCCGGTAGGTGATGTTCCAGCCGCCGAGTCCGCCGAGGATCACGGCGGGCGCGTCGGGCCGCCGGTCGGCGTGCTGCTCGAACAGCTCGTGCAGGCAGGCGTCCTGGGGGAAGGGGGCGCGGGTGGCGTTCCAGTCGTCCAGGGCGGCCCGGCGCTCGGCGTCGGTGAGCAGCGGCAGGGCGGACAGCGGGGCGTCGGGGCGGTCGAGCGCCCCTTCGAGGGTGGTGAGGAAGTGGCCGAGGAGCCGGTCCACGGTCGTGGCGTCGAACAGGGCGGTGGGGTACTCGACGAGGGCGCGGACGGCGGTGCCGGTGTCGTGGACGCTGATCATGAGGTCGTACTTGGTGGCGTGCGAGGAGAAGTCGATGGGCTCGGTGGCGACGCCCGCGAGGCCGGGGGCGGTGTCCGGGGTCTCGTCGAGGAGGAACATCACGGAGGTGAGCGGCGGCCGGCTGGGGTCGCGGGGCAGTGCGAGGGCGTCGACGATCAGGTCGAAGGGCAGTTCCTGGTGCGCGTACGCCTGGAGGGTGGTGTGGCGGGTGGCGCGGACCAGCTCCGCGAAGCCGGGGTCGCCGCCGGTTCGGATGCGCAGCGGCAGGGTGTTGACGAAGAAGCCGATGAGCTCGCCGAAGGCCGGGTGGTCGCGGCCTGAGACGGAGGTGCCGACGACGATGTCCTCCTGGCCGGTCCAGCGGCGCAGGGTGGCGGCGAAGCCGGCCAGCATCGTCATGTAGAGGGTGGCGCCCTCGGACTTGCCGAACTCCCGCAGCCGGGCGATGAGCCGGGGCGGGAGGTCGATGTAGCGGGAGGCGCCGGCGTGGCCGAAAACGGGCGGTCTGGGCCGGTCGGTGGGCAGGTCCACCGGGGTGGCGCCGCCCAGTTCCTCGCGCCAGAAGGAGGTGAGGCTCTCCAGCCGGTCCCCGCTGACGCGGCGGCGCTGCCAGGTGGCGAAGTCGGCGTACTGGAGGGCGAGCGGGGCCGTCGCCTCGGCGGGGGCGCCGGTGCGGGCGGCGTAGGCGCGCTCCAGTTCGGTGTAGAGGACGCGCATGGACCAGCCGTCGGTGACGATGTGGTGCAGGTTGAGGACGAGGACGTGGTCCTCGGCGTCGATCCGGCCGAGCCGGGCCCGCAGCGGGACGGCGCCGGCCAGGTCGAAGGGGGCGCCCGCGTCGGCGTCGTAGAACGGTCGGGCCGCCGCCTCGTCGGGCAGTTCGGTCAGCGGGAGGGGAAGCCGGTAGCCGTCGATCACCCGGGGGACGGCCTCGGTGGCGCCCTCCTGGTAGCTGTAGACGGTCCGCAGCACCTCGTGGCGGTCCACGATGTCCTGGAGCGCCGCGTGCAGGGCGGGGACGTCGAGGGGGCCGCGGATGCGGGTGGCGACCGGCACGTTGTAGGCGGGGCTGCCGGGCTGCAGCTGGTCGATGAACCACAGGCGGCGCTGCGCGAAGGAGAGCACGGGCGCTTCGGCGGGGTCGCGGGGTGCCGGCTCAGGGTCCTCCCGTACGGCGGCGCGCCCGCCGGTGCGGCCCGTCAGGGCCTGGAACAGTGCCCGGCGGGACTTCGGCAGTGCGGCTATGCGTTCGGCGAGGGACTCGCTCACCTTGAGCCTCCGTGCGTCTTCGGGAGTCGGGAGAGGGATACGGCGAGGTGGCGCCGCGGGGTGCGCGGCGCTGGGCGTGGGGGTGGGTACGGGCGCCGGTACGGACGCGGTGTACGGACGTACGGGGTGGGGCGCGGGGGTGCGGTGCGGAGTGGGTGCCGTTCGGCCGGCACCCACTCCCGCTCCCCCGTGCGTCGATCAGGCGGTGATCTTGGCCTCGTCGGCCGCCGGAGATCCCTCCTCGGCGGTGTCGCCGGTGGGCATTTCCTTGATCTTGGCCACCGGTCCGGCGAGCAGGGTCAGGCCGCCGACGATGGTGACCGTGCCGGCCACGGCGAGGCCGGCCGTCAGGCCGATCCCCTCGCCGAGCGCGCCGCCGGCGAAGTAGCCCAGCGACAGGGCGCCGTACACCGCGGAGAGCGCGGTGCCGCTGACGCGGCCCATCTGCTCGTTCGGAGTGACCCCCTGCACGAGGCTGAGGACGTGGATGTCGAACATCGGGGAGACGAAGCCGATGATGGCCTGGACCACGATCAGTCCGACGAAGCCGCCGATCGACCCGCCCGTCGGGACCAGGATGTAGCCGGCGCCGAGCACGACCGCGGTGATGACGAGCAGGCGGCCCACCGAGAGGCTCTTGGACACGACCTCGGAGAGCACCGCACCGACGATGACGAAGACCGACATGACGGCGAAGGCGACGCCGACCTGGCCGGGGCTGAGGTCCAGCACCTTGTACGCGTAGACGATCAGGAGCGCGTCGCCCATCGCGGCACCGAGGTTGACCACGACGTTGGCGGTGAACAGGCCGCGCAGGACCGGGTTGCCGAAGAGGGTCCGCATGCCCTCCTTCATCTCCGCCTTCGCGGAGGCCTTGCGCTCCTCGGTCCGCTCGCGCACGTCCCGGTGGCGGATGACCAGCAGGGCGACGAGCGAGATGAGGAAGGTGAACGCGTCGGCGGTGATGGCGCGTGCGGCGCCGAGCAGCTGGATGAGTGCGCCACCGGCGCCCGCGCCGACCGCTTCGGCGACGCTGCGGCTGATCTGGAGCTTGGTATTGCCTTCGATGAGGTTCTCGGTGCCGATGAGCTGGGGCAGCCAGGACTGGTACGAGACCTCGAAGAAGGTGGTGAGGCAGCCGGTGATGCCGGCCACGATGAAGAGGTGGGTCATGCTGACGGAGTCGAGCGCGAACGCCAGCGGAATCGTGGCCAGGGCCAGGAAACGGCCCAGGTCGGCCACGATCATGACGGTGCGCCTCGACACCCGGTCGGCCACCAGCCCGGCGATCGGGGCGAGCAGCAGGAAGGGGAGGAAGCGCAGCGCGCCGAGCACGCCGACCTCCAAGGCTCCACCGTCCAGCACCACGACCGCGAGGGTCGGTAGCGCCAGAAGGGAGATCTTGTCTCCGAAGTTGCTGACGGTCTGCCCGAACCACAGGCGATTGAAATCGGAATGCCGACCGAGTGCCATGTCGACGCCCTTTTCTGATTGGGTACGGAATTGTCGGACGGCACTGACGCTATGGACCCCGAGTTAGACCCCGGTTATGAATTCCGGGACTGTAGATCGCTTGTAGACATGCGATGAGTTCAGCTGGAGAACCGTGCGATGTCGGCGCTCTCGCGGGCGATGCCGGCCGCCACGGCGGGGGTGTGGGGCTCGGCCCCGGGGAAGGGCTCGACGGTCACCGGGGCCCCGCGGCGGCCTCCCGACCAGGTGCCGACGGCCAGGCCGTCGACCAGGACGGTGGCGCGGATCTGCCCGCCGCCGGGCCACACGCGGCGTTCGTGTGCGGCGGGTACGGACAGGTCCCGGCTGCGGTATCCGACGAGGTAGTTGTCATAGGCCGGCAGCAGGCGTACGTCGGGCTCGCCCGGGGCGGGCAGTGGCTCGGGCCCGGTCTCGCGTACGGCGGCCCACGCGTTCTTGCCCGTGGTGGCCTTCAGCCCCGACCAGTGGACGAAGTCCAGGGCGTCGGAGGGTCCGTACGCCGCGCGGTAGCGGCGCGCGAGTTCGCGTTCGGCGGCGGCTCCGGTGAAGGGCAGGGGTCCGGTCGCGGGCAGCCAGTCGTCGAGGAGGACGAAGGTGGCCTCGCCCTCCCGCTGCGGTCCGTGGCAGATGCGGCCGGCGAGCGCGGCGCGGCGGATCAGGTGGAAGGCGGACTGGCCCTTCGGCTCCACCCCGAGGGTGGTGAGCCGGTCGGTGAGTTGGGCGCGGGTCAACGGCCCCTCGGCGCCGATCGCTTCGGTGATGAGCCGTTCCGAGCGCGTGCACAGGGACTCGTCGAGGCCCAGTTCGCGCAGCCGCCGGGCGGCGAGCGCGAGGTAGACCGGGCCGAAGAGGGCCAGCAGCCACCGGGCGTCGGCGGCCGGCACCAGCTGGAGGGTGCCGCGCATGAACCAGCCGCGGACGGCGGTGCGTTCGGTGTCGGTGGCCCGGCGCACCGCGTCCTGGGTCAGCCCGCGGGCCCGTACCCGCAGGCCGAGCTCCGCCGCGGGCAGGTCCTGTGCCTGCACGGCCAGCACCCGGTCGAGGACGGCGGCGACCGATTCCTCCCGGACCTCGCCCCCGATCGCCTGTGCGCGCGCCCTGAGCAGCCGGTCGGTCGTCGTACGTCGTTCCACGTGTCCAGTCTTTCAGCCGTGCGGCCGTGGCCGCGTCTTCTCATCGCGGGCCGCCACGCGTCCGACGGCCCGCTCACCACAACCGGTCCGGCGCTCCGAACGACGCGCAGGCTCTGTGCCGGGCGGCGAGGAGCCGCCCGGCACAGAGCCGGGCCGGAGCGTGCGGCCGTCAGCGCTTGCGGCGCAGCACCGCGTAGTAGCCGGGCAGCCGCAGGGCGTCGGAGTCCGACTGCGGGTCGATCGCATGCAGTTCTATCGCCTCGTCCTCGACGACCTCCCACCCGTCCGCGCCGAACGCCTCGGCCAGTTCGGGTCGGGTGAAGCGGTGCGAGTGCCGTACGCCGGCCGCCTCCAGCGGGCCGACCAGGTCCTCGGCGCGGCCGCGCTTGCCGCCGACGAAGCCGAGGTAGCCGAAGGAGTTGCTGGAGTAGTCGGGCTCGTGGACGATCAGCGTGCCCGAGTCGCCCAGCAGGCGGTCGGCGACGGCGGCGAGCCGGGCCCGGGCCTCGCTGTCCAGGACGTGGAAGACGCCGCGGACGAAGATGTTGTACGGCCCCTCCCCCAGGACGGCGGCCTGCTCGGCGTCGGTCATGTCGATCGCCAGGTAGTCGACGTTCGGCACGCCCTCGGCCTCGCGTTCGGCGTGCTCGATGGCGCTGGCCGAGACGTCGACGCCGATGACCGAGGGGTAGTACGGGGCGAGTTCGCGGCTGTAGCGGCCGTTGCCGCAGCCCAGGTCGATGACCGGCAGGCCGCCGCGGAAGTGGCGCCGCGCCTGGTCCAGCAGCCAGTGGAACTCTTCGCCGCTGTCGGCGTCCCAGATGACGTCGCCGCCGCGTCCGGTGCGCCGGATCCCGGCCCAGTACCGCTCCCAGGCGTCGCCGGTGTCGCGTTCCTCGGTCTTGCCGGGGGCGGTGCTGTCCTGGCCGGGCGGCGGGGAGTGGCGCTCCCAGATCTCGTCCTCGGCGAGGGCGTCCAGCAGGGCGGTGAACTCCTCGAACATCGAGTCGATGAGTCCGTCCGGGTAGACGGCGGGCAGGAAGTCCCAGTTGAAGGTGAGTCCGTCGGGCTTCTCGAAGACCTGGAAGTCGAGGGAGACCTGCGGGGTCTGGGAGATGCCGTAGACGGGGGCGCCCAGCTCCGTCTCCTCGTACTGCGGCGGGTGGCCGGCCAGGCTGGTCATCACGACGGGCATGGCCGGGGCGAGGGAGCCGCGCAGCTTGGTCAGCTCGCGCAGCACCTGCACCCCGCTGAAGTAGCGGTGTTCCAGGTCCGCCCAGAGCCGGCGCTGGACGGCCTGGGCCCGGCCGGCGAAGGTGCTCTCCGTCTGTTCGACGGCCAGCAGCAGGGTGGTCGTGGTGTCCGCGAGCAGCGAGTTGACCTGCGGGTGCAGCGGAAGGCGGTTGAACAGCGGGAAGTTGATGGTGAACCGGGCCTGTCCGGCGGCCCGGCCGAGGATCTCGGCGTAGGCGGCGGCCAGGACCCCGGACGGGGTCACCTCGCGGGCGTGGGCGCGCTCCTGGATCCGGCTCCACCGCTCCGGGGCGACGACGTGGCTGCGGCGCTCGAAGCGGACGGGCAGCTCGGGGGCGTCGGTCGGGCGCTCGGGCAGTTCGGGGGCGGGCGGGAGGGTGGCGAGACGGTCCCGCCAGTACCACTCGGAGCGGCGGTAGAGCTCGCTGTCGCGCAGCGAGTTCCCGACGGCGAGCACGTAGTCGCGGAAGGTCAGCTCCAGCGGTACGAGTTCGGCGCCGGGTTCCACGTAGTAGGTGACCAGGTCGGGGATGAGGACCTGGAAGTAGCTCCAGGCGTCGGCGACGAGGAAGTCCAGGCAGAGGTGGATCCGGGCCCGGCCGCCGCCGAGCAGGCTGATCCGTACGTCGAACAGCGGCCAGGCGTCGCCGTCGAGGACCTGGTGGGACAGCCGCTCGCGCAGCGCGGCCAGCTCGGCCTGCCGGGCTTCCTCGTCGAGGCCGCCGAAGTCGGCGACGGGGATCTCGTAGGCCGGGATCTCCTCGAAGACCTGCTGGGTGCCGTCGGGCAGGACGCGGGTGCGCAGGGCGTCGTGGCGTTCCACGAGTCGGCGCCAGGCTCCCTCGAAGCGGGGCACGTCGAGCTTTTCGCTCTCCCACTCGAAGTAGCCGTGGCAGCCGACGTTGCCGAGCTCGACGAGGCCGCCGCGGCCGATCCACAGCGCCTGCTGGCTCTCGGTGAGCGGGAAGGGCTCGAAGCGCGCGGCGGGGTCCGGGACGATCGCGGGGAGTCCGCCGAAGGAGCCGCGGCCACCCGCGCGTTCGGTGGTGACGAGGGTGGCGAGCTCGGCGACGGTGGGGCAGGTGGAGAGGTCGGAGAGGCTGAGCTCGACGCTGTAGCGGCGGCGGATCGCGTCGATCAGCTGGAAGGCCAGCAGCGAATGTCCGCCCAGCTCGAAGAAGTTGTCGTGGATGCCGACGCCGTCGGTGCGGAAGGCGTCGGACCACAGCCTGCTGAGCCCGTCCTCGACCTCGTTACGGGGTGCCTCGTAGCCCGCGCCGACCGCGTCGCGGCCCTCCGGGGGCTCGGGCAGGCTACGCCGGTCGACCTTGCCGTTGGGCAGCCGTGGGAGGGAGGGCAGCACGACGACGGTGGCGGGGACCATGTAGTAGGGCAGGGTGCGGGCGACATCGGCGCGCACGGCGGCGGAGTCCGGTTCGGCCGCGCCGGCCGGGGACACGTAGGCGATGAGCCGCTTGTCGCCGGGGCCGCGCTCCTGGGTGACGACGACGGCCTCGGCGATGTCGTCGAGGCGGGCGATGTGCGTCTCGACCTCGCCGAGCTCGACGCGGAAGCCGCGGATCTTGACCTGGGAGTCGGAGCGACCGAGGAGTTCGACGGCTCCGTCCTCGCGGCGGCGGGCGAGGTCGCCGGTGTCGTAGAGCACCGGGTGCGGGTCGTCGGCGAGGAAGTTGGGGTGGAACTTCGCGGCGGTGAGCTCGGGGCGGCCGTGGTAGCCGGCCGCGACCCCGGCGCCGGAGACGTGCAGGCGGCCGACCTCGCCCTCGGGAACCGGGCCGCCGTCCTCGTCCAGGAGGTGGACGCGGAGGTTGGCGATGGGCACGCCGACCGGGACCTGCCGGGTGGCGCGGACCTCGTCGGAGGTGGCCTGGCTGGTGAGGTCGACGCCGGCGCCGAGGTCGAGGCAGGACAGGACGTTGGTGGTCTCGGTGGTGCCGTAGGTCATCACGACCCGGAAGGGGGTGTCGACGGGCGGCCAGCTGTGGACGCGCTCGGCGGTGGTCACCAGGATCCGCAGCGCGGTGTCCGCGGGCCACCGCAGCCCCCAGACGGGCTCGGCCAGGGCGGCCACCAGCATGGTGTGGGTGATGCCCTCGCCGACTAGCCAGTCGCGGATCTGCTCGGGGGTCTGCGCCTGACCCGCCTCGGGGATGTGGATGGCCGCGCCGGCGGGCAGGTAGGCGAGCCACTCCATGATCTGGACGGCGAAGCCGGGGGTGGACATCCAGGAGGCTCGGTCGCCGGGCCGGACCCCGTAGGCGCGGGTGGTCCAGTGCACGAGGTTGGTGAGCGCCCCGTGTCGTTCCAGGACGGCCTTGGGGGTGCCGGTGGAGCCGGAGGTGTAGATCAGGTGGCTGACGGTGTCGGGGCCGGTCACGACCTCGGGCGCGGTGTCGGGCAGGCCGGCTCCGGCGGTGGCGACCTCGGCCTGCGGGATGTCCTCGGGTATCCGGCGGCCGAGGTCGGCCGGGGTGAGGACGAGCAGCGGTGCGGCGTCGGCGATCATCGCCGCGAGCCGGTCGTCGGGGTTGACCGGGTCGAGGGCGACGATCGCGGCGCCGGTCTTGAGGATGGCGAGGGAGCCGATGACGTAGTCGGCGCTCCGGGGGTAGCAGAGGCCGATCCGGGCCCCGGCGGCGGCACCGCGGGCGATCAGCGCGTGCGCCAACCGGTTGGTGGCGGCGTCCAGTTCGGCGTAGGTCCAGCTGCGGTCGCCCTGCGCGAGGGCGATGGCCCGGGGGGTGCGGGCGGCCTGTTCGGCGAGGAGCTGCGGATACCCGGTGTTCGGGAAGGCGGCGTCCGAGCGGTTGAAGTCGACGAGTGCGGTGGTCACAGTGCGGGCCCTTTCTTACTTCGCGAAGGCTCGGCTGCGCAGCAGCCGCACGGGGAGAGCGTTGATCCCCCAGGTGAAGTTGGAGGAGTTGAAGGTGACGGGTCCGGCGAGTTCGAAGCCGTCCAGCACGCCGAGCATCTCGGTGAGCAGGGCGCCGAGCTCGAAGCGGGCCAGGCGCGCGCCGAGGCACAGGTGGCGGCCGTGTCCGAAGGCGACGTGCCGGTTGGGGCGGCGGTCGACCCGGAAGGCGTGCGGGTCGGCGAAGACGTCCTCGTCGCGGTTGGCCGAGACGTTCCACAGCGTGACCCGGGCGCCCTCGGCCACCGGGATCCCGTTGATCTCGGTGTCGCGGACGGCGGTGCGCAGGGCGTGCACCCCGGGGGTGGTCCAGCGCAGGATCTCCTCGACCGCCGGGGCGATGCCGCCCTGGCCGAGGCCGCGCAGCAGCCGCCACTGGTCGGGGTGTTCGGCGAACATGTGGACCGCGCCGGCCGCCGAGTAGCGGGTGGTCTCGTTGGCGCCGGAGAGGACGCCGTTGAGGTTGAAGACGATCTCGTGGTCGCTGAGCGGCCGTTCGACTCCGTCGCCCTCGTCGACGAGGGTGTCGTGGGCGATCTGGCTGACCAGGTCGTCGCCGGGGCGGGCCCGGCGCTCGGCGAGCAGCTCGATGAAGTAGAGGAAGATCTCCGAGTGCGCGTTGGTGCGTACCTCGTCGTCCGGGGAGTCGAAGGCGTCGGTGGTGAGGGCCCCGATCCAGGCCCAGTCGGCGCGCGGGATGCCCATCATGGCGCAGACGACCCGGTTGGGCAGTTGCTTGGCGAGGTCGATGAAGTCCAGCTCGTCCTGTTCGACGGCCTCGGTCACCAGCTCGCCGACCACCTTCTCGACCATCGCCTCGAGGCGCGGCATCTGCTGCGGTCCGAAGGCCTGGTGGAGGGCGCGCTTGAGGCGGGTGTGGTGCGGGACGTCGGAGACGATGAGCATGCGCTGGGCGACGGCGGCGACGGCGGCCGGATCGCTGCCCAGCCGCATGCCGCGGGCCGAGCTGAAGGTGTCGCTGTCGGCGTAGACCTTCATGATGTCGCGGTGCCGACTCAGCACCCAGAAGCCACCGTCGTCGCTGCCCGGCTCGGGATGCCAGTGGACGGGCGAGTGGGCGCGCAGCCAGGTGAAGGTGGGCCAGAAGTCGTTGCGGCCGAAGGGGCCCGGGTCGAGCAGGTCGATCTCCATCTCAGGCTCCTCGCAGGCTGAGCGGGCGGGTGTCGGGCCAGTGGGCGTCCACGAAGCCGGCGCATTCGTCCTCGGTGCCGTCGAAGCCGGCCGGCGTCCAGCCGTCGGGGGTCTCACGTGTGGCGGGGTACAGCGCGTACTGCCCCTCGTGGTTCACGAGGACCTGGTGGGTGGTGGGCACGGTGTCCTCCGGACTCGGGCGGGTGGCGACGGTGGGGCCCTCAGGCGCCGGTCGTGGTGGGGGCGGGTGCGGGGGCGGCCGGATCGGCGCCCGCGGCCCGCAGCAGGGCGGTCAGCTGTTCCAGTACGGGCCGCGGGTGGCGCAGTACGGCGTGGTGGCCGCCCGTGGTGGTGTGCCGGGTGAAGGCGGCGGTGGTGATCGCGGCCCAGCCGTCCAGGTCGGCGGAGGTGACGGTCTCGTCGCCGTCGGCCCCCCAGGCGTGGACGGGCATGCCGAGGCGGACGCCCGGCTTGTGGACGTAACTCAGGGACAGTTGGGCGTCCTTGCGGAGCATGCCGACCATCAGGGCGCGGGTGTCCTCGTCGAGCAGTTCGGGGTCGAGGCCGGCGGTGTCGAAGAGCTTGTCCAGCTCCTCTCCGTCGTCGACGATGCCGCGGCCGGCGCCGTCCCAGTGGCCGGGGGCCCGGCAGCCGCTGACAACCAGGGCCCGCGGGGCGACCCGGCGGGAGACCTCGTAGCCGAGGAGGCCGCCGAAGCTGTGGCCGAAGACGATCAGGGGCCGGTTCCCCACGGTGGACACCAGTTCGGCCGCGATGGCCTCGACGGCCTCGTCGAAGCTGTCCGGCATGGGCTCCCGCCAGCGGTTCTCCCGGCCCGGCAGCTGTACTCCGTACACCTGGGCGGTGCCGGCCAGCTCGGATTGCCAGGGGCGGAACTGCTGGCAGCCGGCCCCGGCGGGGGGCAGGCACAGCAGGGCGGGCAGGGCCCGGTCGGCGGGGTCGTCGGTCCAGGTGGAGATCCAGGCGCCCATGGCTCAGGCCCCTTCGGCGGTGTCGTCGGCCGGGGCGCCGGCGGACGCCTCCCGCTCGGCGGAGAGCCGGTCGAGTTCGGCGGCGAAGTGCCTGGCCGTCGGCTCGGCCAGCAGCGCGCCGAGGCCGACGCGCAGTCCGGTGACGCGGCGCAGTTCGGAGACCGCGCGGGCGGCGGCCAAGGAGTGGCCGCCCAGCTCGAAGAAGTCCGCGTCGGGGCCGGGGATCTCGGTGGCGAGCACGTCGGCCCAGACGGCCATCACGATGCGCTCGCTCGTGGTCGGACCGCTGCCCGGGGCCGCCTCCGGTGTACCGGGCGTCCGTTCCGGCGCCGCCAGGGCCTTGGCCAGCGCCTCGCGGTCGGCCTTTCCGGTGCTGAGGGTCGGGATCCGGTCGAGCACGCGTACGGTGGCGGGCACCGCGGCCGCGGGCAGCTGCTTGCGGCAGCGCTCCACGACCAGTTCGGCGAGGCCCGCCGGGTCGGTACCGGGGGCCGCGACCACGGCGAGGCCGAGGGTCTGCCCCGAGGTGAGCGGGCAGCAGGCGGCGGCGACGACCTCGGGGAGTTCGGCGGCGATCCGCTCCACCTCGCCCAGTTCGATGCGGTGGCCGCGGATCTTCACCTGGTCGTCGCGGCGGCCCCGGTACTCCAGTTCGCCGCTCGGGCGGCGGACCACCACGTCGCCGGTGCGGTACATGCGGGTGCCGCCGCCCTGGAAGGGGTCGGGCAGGAAGCGGCTCGCGGTGAGCCCGGGCCGGCCCCGGTAACCGCGGGCGACGGCGGGGCCGCCGAGGTAGAGCTCGCCCTCGGAACCGGCGGCGACCGGGCGGAGCTCCTCGTCCAGGACGTAGGCCCGGTAGCCGGGCAGCGGAAGTCCGATGGTGGTCACGTCGTCCCCTCGTCGGCTGTCGGCCCAGGTCGCGGCGATGGTCACCTCCGTCGGCCCGTACACGTTGAGCAGCCGGCGGCCGCGGGCGAACCGCTCGGCCAGGGCGGCCGGGCAGGCCTCCCCGGCGACCACGACCACCTCGGCGGAGTCGATCCCGGTGCCGTGCGCGGCGAGCAGCGAGGGGGTGAGGGAGACGGTGCGCAGGCCGGCGGGCAGCGGCTCGCGGCCCTCGGCGGCGGCCTGGCGCAGACCGTCCAGGGAGAGGTCGGTCAGGGCGACCCCCTGGCCGTGCGTCAGGTAGAGCAGGGTGCACCAGAGCCAGCCGTCGAAGGCGGGCGAGACGGCGTTGAGGCCGAGCCCGCCGGGGGGCAGTCCGAGGCCGCCGAGGGCCTCCACGAAGGTGTCCAGGCCCCGGTAGGTGACCTCGACCCCCTTGGGGCGGCCGGTGGTTCCGGAGGTGTAGATGAGGTACGAGCAGCCGTCGGGGGCGGGTACGGACACCCCGAGCGGCCCGGGGGCGCCGCGGCGGACGTCGGCGGGGGCCAGCAGGGTGATTCCGCCGGGCTCCAGGCCCGTGGGTACCTCGGTGGCGACCAGGACGGTGGCCCCGGCGTCGCGCAGGACGCGGCCGAGGCGCTCGACGGGATGCGCGGGGTCCAGGGGTACGGCGGTCCCGCCGAGGCTCCAGACGGCGAGGAGGGCGGGCACGCTCTCCCGGGACCGGCCGAGCAACAGCCCGACGGAGGTCTCCGGGCCGACCCCGGCCGCGGCGAGCGCGGTGGCGTACCGGGCGGTGCGGGCGGTGAGCGCCGCGTAGGTGAGGGTGCCGTCGAAGGCCTTGACGGCGGTCTCGTTCGGCTGTTCGCGGGTCCACCGTTCCAGGCGGGCGAACAGCGGCGGGAGCGCGGCGTCGGCCGGCTCGGCGGGGCCCGGTTCGGCCCGGGCCGCGCGCGGCGGTGCGTCGTCGGCCGGTGCGCCCGGGGCGGTGGCCCCGGCGGACTCGGCGTGCCGGTCGGTCATCCGTCGTTCCTCTCGGTGTCCGCGGGGCGGGCGGCCGCGGTGGCCCGCAGGCGCGGGCCGACCACCTGGCCTCCCCCGCCCTGCGGGAGCTGCATCGACTTGGTCTCCAGGAAGGCCTCCAGTCCGGCGGTGCCGCATTCGCGCCCGATCCCGGACTGCTTGAACCCGCCGAACGGGGCGGCCGGGTTGAACTGGCCGCCGTTCACGTCGACCAGGCCGGAGCGGAAGCGCCGGGCCACCCGTTCGGCGCGGGCTCCGTCGCCGGACCAGACCGCGCCGTGCAGCCCGTAGCGGGTGCCGTTGACGATCCGGACGGCCTGGTCCTCGTCGTCGTAGGGGATGACCGAGAGCACCGGCCCGAAGATCTCCTCCTGGCCGAGCGTGCTCAGCGGGTCCACGTCGGCGAAGATCGTCGGCCGGACGTAGTAGCCGGTGTCCAGCCCGTCGGGCCGGTCGGGGCCGCCGCGGACCAGGCGGCCGGCGCCGTCCTCGACGCCCCGGCGGATGTGGTCGGTGACACGTGCGTACGCGGCGGCGGACACCAGTGGGCCGAGGTCGGTCGCCCGGTCGCGCGGATCGCCGGTCACGTACCCGGCCATGGCGTCGCCGGCGAGCTGTACGGCCTCGTCCTGGCGATCCCTCGGTACCAGCAGCCGGCTCCATTGCAGGCAGGTCTGGCCGGTGTTGAAGAGCATCTGGTCGACGGTGGCGGCCACCGACGCGGCCAGGTCGGCGTCGTCGAGGACGAGGCTCGCGTTCTTCCCGCCGAGTTCGAGGTGGACGCGTTTGACGGTGTCGGCGCCGAGCGCGGAGACCTCGCGGCCGGCCCGGGTGGAACCGGTCAGGGAGACCACGTCGATCAGCGGGTGGGTGACGAGCGCGGTGCCGACGACGGCGCCGGTGCCGACGACCATGTTGAAGACCCCGGGCGGCAGATCGGCTTCGGCCATGGCCTCGGCGAGCAGCCGGGCGTGCAGCGGGGTGATCTCGCTCGGCTTGTGGACGACGGTGCAGCCGGCCGCGAGCGCGGGGAGGATCTTCTGCACGGTGAGCAACAGCGGGGTGTTCCAGGGGGTGATGCACGCGGCCACTCCGGCGGCCTCGCGCACGACGAGCGAATGGCCGACGCGCTCCTCGAAGGTGTAGGAGGCGGCGGTCTCGACGCAGTGCGCCGCCATGCCGAGGGAGAGCCCGACATGGGTCTGGCGGGCCATCCGGGCGGGTGCCCCGACCTCGGCGGTGATGGTCTCGGCGAAGCGGTCGGCCCGGACCTCCATGGCCTCGACGACCCGGCGCAGCAGCGCGGTGCGTTCGCGCAGCGGGGTGGCGGCCCAGCGCGGGAAGGCGGCCGCGGCGGCGCGCGCGGCGAGGTCGGCGTCCCGGGTGGTGCCGGCGGGCACGGTGGCCAGGGCGCGCTCGGTGGCGGGGTCGGTGACGACCAGGCGGCCGTCGGCGTCGGAGGCCACCCAGGCGCCGCCGATCCACTGGTCGGTGTAACGGGGCGGCAGGGGGGCCGTGTCGGGCTCGGCCCCGGCGGGTCTGGAGTCCTGTGGCTCGGTCGGCACGGTCAGCACGGTCACGGTGGGGTCCTCACTCGGTCACGGGATCACGGGCTCGCTGAACAGCTGGGTCGGTGTCACGCGGTCGCCTGGTCGGCCGCACGGGCCAGGGCGGCCGCGGCCCGGTTGTCGGGCCTGGCCCGCCGCACGGGGCGGGCCAGGGCGGTCGTACGGGCCTCCGGGCTCCAGGCCGGGGTCCCGGCCCGGCGGGC